>JAFGXD010000130.1 GCA_016936815.1 Bacteroidales bacterium | reverse complement strand
TCTTAAAAGGATATCTAAGATTGTTGACCTTGAAAAGCGAATGGAAAAGGTTAGCTATGCTGATCTTGTAAAGATTGAATCTGAGCTTCTTAAGGATGGAGTAAGTGCAAACACAATCTCTGTTTACTTGCGATCTATGAGGTCAATTTACAACAAAGCAATAAAGATGGATCTGGTTGACCAGATTTACTACCCATTTCATAAGTTCGCCATTAAACAAACTAAGACAATGCCAAGAAATATCTCACTTCAAGACATGCAGAAGTATTTTGCATTAAAACTTCCTTTCTCTCACAGATACCAGAAAGCTTACATCATCGGTAAGCTTATTTTCCTGCTCTGTGGTATTAATCTTAAAGATTTATTACTCCTTAATAAGGACAATATCCGTGGAGATCGGATTGTTTACCAGCGCAGTAAGACTAAACGCTTGTATAGTGTAAAGATTTTGCCTGAAACAAAGATGATACTTGAACCAATGTTGAAGCACAGCGGTGAAACCTTGCTATGTGTCCTTGATAACTACCTTAAGTATTATAAGGACAGTATAAGCTTTGAAGCTAAGTATACAGAGAAGCGAAAACTCATCAATAAACACTTAAAATGGATATCATTTTTTGCTTACATTGATGATAAGATCACAAGCTATACTTTTCGCTATAGCTTTGCAAATATCGCAAAAGACATAGGTGTCTCAAATGAAATCATAGCTGCACTCTTAGGTCATTCTTATGGTAATGCAGTGACAAGTATCTATCTGAATAATTATAATCAGGAAGAGCTTGATAAGGCTCATGAGATGATTGTAAACGCTGTACTAAAGAACCCACAAATCTAAGTGGGTTCCTGTACAGAAATTGTTCAGCTTTCACACAACCTAAGCTATATTACATAACTCGAGATTATCTGACAAGTATGACAAGATAATAGGATTATGCAAAATAGCCTCCTCAAGCGTTGTAGAATGATCATCAATCAAATACTTTTAGAATTGAAATTTAATGTATATATTTGAATAACTTATATAGTCAACTAACTCAAACTATAATGAGATGAAATTTGGAAGAACAATAAAGCTATTTCTAATAGATGGTGAACCAAACGGCAGGTTAACATGTGAACTCTCAAATTGGACAGGGAAATCGTACAAGATTCCAAGAATTAAAATTAAGGATTGCTCAGATAGGCCTGATCTAAATAATCCTGGTGTATACCTCTTATTTGGAAAAGATGAGTTAGGAAAAGACCTTGTCTATATAGGTGAAGCAGAAACGGTATTAAAGCGTTTAAATCAGCACTTGAGTCAAAAAGAATTCTGGAACGAGGCAATTGTCTTTATTAGTAAAGATGAAAATCTTAATAAGGCACATATTAAATTTTTAGAGAATCGGTTGTATGAGATTGCAAAAACAGTAAATCGTTATCATATTGATAATTCTACAATTCCTACTCAATCCTCAATATCTGAGTCTGACAGATCAGAAATGGAGGAATTCATTGAAAATATTAAGCTTTTGACAAATACCTTAGGACATAAAGTTTTTGAAGAAAAGCGTATTTTCAAATCCAATGTTCAACAATCGCAAGAAACCTTTCTAATTAAGGCTGCTAGAGGAGCTGATGCAAAAGGTGAGGCAACTTCTGATGGATTTCTTGTCTTCAAAGAATCAAAAGCTGCTAATAGTACTTCTCCATCCTTCACTGGCAATTTAATTAAACTTAGAAGCTATCTTTTAGAGCAAGAAGTGATAATAGAAAAAAATGGAGAACTTTTTTTTCCAGATGATTATTTATTCTCCAGCGCTTCTGCTGCTGCAAGTATTGTTATGGGAAGAAATGCAAATTGTTTGACAGAGTGGAAACTTAAAGATGGAACTTCTCTAAGAGATTTTCAAGCAAATATGTCTTAGGACATATTATTTGCATAAACTTATTAACAGGTTTTTTCTCTAAAACACATACTCTTAATCACTTGTTAATCAACATATTTTACAAACCTTCACCATGGTGGTATTTAATAGCTCTGATATTAAGGGTTTTACATGATTTTCTGTTAATAAAAAGACACTTGACAAATTGCATTAATTCGTAACTTGCACCTTAGAATTAATCTGTCTAAGGCACTGTTATGAAAGAATTTAATATCTCATATAAACTACGTTTACAAGATCCTCTTTCTCTTTACATTGATGATTCAGGAACTAAGATATTCAAGAGAGTTGATGCATGGATAAAAGATGACCCATTAAGACTCTGGAATGTTATCAACTCTGACAATCTAAGAAAAGCAAAATTAGTATGCACTGCTTATAATAAGCTTGAAGAAGTAGTTAAGTTAAAGTATACTGATGAATATGCCAAGTATCTTGCTAAGAAGCGCAAAGCTGAAGCACAGAAAAGAGTACAAGAAAAACTTGCTAATGGTGAATTTGTCAAATCTAAGTGTAAAATCTGCGCATCCCTTGTGTGAGGTCTATATCTGTCAAACTATTTTCTCTCTCTTAAAGAATGGAATATGATGTTTTAAGTTAAGAAACATTGGTAGTGGTTTGTTCTGATTATTAAAGTACTTAGTCTGTGCAATTTTGAGCAGTGACATTTTCTCATAGACCCACATAACACCACTACTGAAGATCATATTATAAGTATTTGTGAGTTTAAGCAGATTCTCCACCATGCAATACATCACACTCATTCAACGAATAAATTTGCTTATGTACTTATGTGCATTAGATAGCTAGCCCAGAACAGCCCCGGTAAGATTTTTACGAGAAGGTTATTGCTGCTGATATATAAGGATTAGAGAGTATGGCCTTAAAGCATCGCCATTATATAGCTACTGCAGAGTAATCCTGGTATATAATCTATACTTAGGTTAGCATAGTTTATACTAGGAGTAGTTGGAATGGTTAAAGAGGGTACTTTTAAATTAGTAGTACCTAATTCATAATCTAGATATAAAGATTCCATGTAAATACGATTAATGAATAAGTTCTAACAACCAGAAACTTTTATATGATTTATACGTAATACCAGAAGCAAATTTAAATTCTCATACTATGAAAATAAAAGTCTTAGACTTAACCTCAATCTTTCTACTAGGAATATTATTAATTTCCAGTTGTTCTCCTGATGAATCTGAAGATGAGGTCGATCCATCACCAGTAGAGATAGAAGGTCAAATGACAGATTCCCGAGATGGACAAATATATGAAACGATTGAGGTTGGCTCTCAGACTTGGATGGCTGAGAATTTTAATTATGATCCTGGTAGTGGTAGCTGGGTTTATGATGATGTAACCAGCAATGGAAATACATATGGAAGATTATATGATTGGGAAACAGCATGTGAGGTTTGTCCAGATGGATGGCATCTGCCAACTAACCCTGAATGGGGAGAATTAGTAGACTATCTTGGAGGAATGAGTGTAGCAGGAGGAAAGCTTAAGGAAACTGGAATAGTTCACTGGGAATCTCCAAATACTGGAGCTACTGACGAGGTAGGTTTTAAAGCATTACCAAGTGGATTTAGAGACATCCAAGGTGATTATTTGAACCTTGGTAAATATGCACAGTTTTGGACTTCAACACAATTTTCAACTCCAGAAGCTGCCTATGTTGTAATAAAATACAATGGCGAGGATTTAGATAATTACAGTGCTGATAAATTATTTGTATTAGCTGTTAGATGTGTAAAAGATTAATATACAGCAATAGTTTCATAATAATTTCGCTTAGTCTTTAAGCGGAATAATTTAACCCCAATAACAAGTCCGCTTTATTATATACTTCAAATGTATGTGAGTTAAGAGATAACTATCCTACCTTGTAATATTAAAACCTAATCAGTAAATCAATTTTTGAAAGAACTATCTTTTATTAGATAGCTAACTGCAACTTCCTAAGTACAGGATGTGCCGATGTTACTTAAAGGTAATCAAAGTCATTACCGAGGTCATAAAGGTGATATTTAAACTGTTTAAAAAATGACTTAATAAAGTAATCGGAGCTATCTCTTAATCTGCAGTTGACTTTAAACTGGTAATTGTATATGAATTAGTCCAAAAATTCTCATCAGAGATTGCAACGATATTGATATAATCAATATGATTAATTTTTGTATTATCCCAAATGAGATAGTAAATATCCTGATGTTTATGGAATCCATTATCACAGTATTCAAATATTATATCCTTTATTTCGCCTTTTTTATCCTCATAAAAAACACTATAAGTTTTAAAATGACCATCATACTTAACTGAGACATTCTTCCCTATTGGTTTAGATATTGACTTATCTGCTGAAGCAGGAAAAGAGGGTTGCCACCAAAGATAACCATGTTTATATTCTATATCATCCTCTGAGTAAGCTATAGGCTTTATGGAAACTTCTTTCTCAAGTTCATCTTTTTTATCAAATTGTAAATTTTTAGGATTAATAATCGGAGTACCATCTGGCATCCAACCTTCAATTTTTGCACCTGCAAATTCAGGTTTTACGTTACTACTAGGATCTAGTATCAGTTCACTAATATTTCTTAAATTACGTTCAGCAATCCCGCGATTTTCAACAATCATTTCCATACTACTTGCTACATCCCAAAAAGCATCTATTGTTTCTGCAATATTATCAGGAACATTTCCAGACTCAGCATACATAGGAAGTTGTTCTTTAGCATACTTATAAGTACCTATCATAATTGCCTCTAATGCTTTTTGTTCAATACCTCCACCAGAATCATTTTCAAAATTTTCTGGTTTTATATTATATCCAATAGTATCGCCAATCATTCGAAGCATTGCTTTTTCACGATCTGTAAAAGTAACATTAGCTCCTTCTGATGCTTGTTTTAGTTTATTAATAGTGCTTAAACCTTCACCTATTATATCATCAGCTAATACTAATCTTAATAATCCATATTCTTTATGTGTAACCGCGATATACATATCGTAGGTTAATAGTTTGCGATAAATCGCTAATACATCAACTCTATAGACATCTCTTTTCTGCTTAGAGCTGTCACAACCAGATATTATAAACAGTAGAAGTAAAGTATAAATAGACAATTTCATGATATCTTGAGTTTACATTTGAAATTAGTATTTGTAATGACCATAAAACCTGTACTGGTAATCCTCATAGGTGGCACATATATTGGAACCACCATCTTGGTGAGGTACCTGAGTCTTAATTATTAGCTCCATATCATTGATGTCGGTAGCCTTGTGGATTTGAGTTACGATCCCATCATACTTTTCAGTATTTATGGATTCAACAAGGTAGTACTCAAAGATTTTGATCAGGAAGTTAGAAACTAGAGAAATAAGTATAACATATAGACTGATACAGGCCTTCAGAGAGTCATTCTCTGTATAGTTATTATTGAACTTATCGAAGCTTAAAACGTTTGATCTGGTGATGAAATTACATTCTATTTCCTGACTCAAAACATTTCCTAAAAGAATTGTATTTATTCCAAAGATTAAAAATAATATCTTCATACTTTAATTCTTAACTTTTACAATACCATCAATCTTTATATATGGAGTTCCTGGTTTTCTGTTCTTATTAAACAATATTACTCCACGTTCTGAAATATTATCCATTACTTCCCAGTAATCACCACCATTATCCTTCATCAGGATGCAGTCGTCCATATCTTTAATGTGCTCTAACGTCCAACCAAAGGTTTTTCCATCCATTGTAGTATAAACAATATTCCATCCTTTAGAAATTGTATTAAAGGTAAATTTAGGATTATACCCAATAGTAACAGTTTCTATGTATAGCTGGTAATCGATGATGTGTTCAGTTACGTTGTAAAGGCTATCACCTGAGTATTGAACTTTGTTCTGTGAGAAAGTAAATAATGGTAAAACGATCAGTATCAGTGCTATTATTGTTAGGGAACTTTTCATGTCTAAAGCTTCAAATAATTTACATGACAAATATACAAAACTTATTCTGAATGTCAACAACCAATATCATCATTTGAGCTGGCTGGATTAATAATATGGTATACAGAATTATATATATAAGTCCCTGTAATAGATGCTACATGATCATGCTCCCGCCCTTCAATGAATAACTAACCTACCCCCCTGAATATTGAGGTAAACGATTGAGTTTATATTCATCAGAGTTAAACTTATTGGTTTAAACCTCATCTATTTACTTCTTCAATCAGTATTAATTTCAAATACATTCTATCATGAACACAAAAGATTTAGGTGAGATCCAAGTATCTTACAAGTACAAGAGTGGTATTCAAAACAGGTTTAAGATTACAAACAGCAGTGAGGCCTTCAAGGCATCTATGTGTGTTTTCAACAAGCACAGTTTAAGTATTCAGGAACAGTTTGTAGTGTTGTATCTAAATAACAGCAATACAATAATAGGTGTGAGAAATATGTTTTCAGGGACCCAGACAGGTACTATGGTTGACCTGAAGCTGGTTGTTGCAGTAGGTATAAAACTTTTTTCAAGTGGGGTAATTATTGCTCATAATCATCCCAGTGGTAATCTTAAGCCTTCTAACAATGATATTAGCTTGACAACTCGCTTAAAGATCGCCTTAGAGCTTTATAATATCAAGTTATTAGATCACCTGATAGTTTCACCACATAATAAATATGTATCACTCGAAGATGAAGGATATATGTCGACACTTTGTACCGGAGGTTGTACATTATCAAATCTATTTAAGTATGTTTAACCAGCTTCACTTGTAATTTTACTTGTACATTGTGATAGAGTGTTGTGTAATGTGTTGATTAATAGGTCGAAAAAAGGTCTAACCCACTGTCCTTACAAGCAGGGGGTCGCTGGTTCGAATCCAGCAGTTCCCACAAACCTCACAAAAAGTGAGGTTTTTTTTGTAATGAATCATTATTTATACATAATTTATTCTTAAAATAAACAGAGGTATTATATTGGCAGTACTGCCAATGTTCAGGAAAGATTAAGAGGGCATAATACTAATCATAAAGGTTTTACCGGCGGCTATGAAGATTGGGCTTTGGTTTACACGGAAGAATTCTACAGCAAGATGGAAGCATCAGCCAGGGAACGAGAGATTAAAGCGTGGAAAAGTAAAAAGAAAATAGAAAGTTTAATTCAAAATAAGAAATAAGTTTTTAATCTAAGAAGGAAACAAAGTGCTAATTGTCAATTTTACCAAACAAATTTGTATTCACTCTTTCTTATATTAACTTTACATTCTTTAATAAAAATATGAGTTCAATTTGTGGCATAGTATATAAAACCGAAAACATCGTGGCAAAGGCTAAAATAGATGCTATGATGCAAAAATTAAATTACTGGAATCCAGACCAATCAGATTTGTTTATTGACAGAAATATTGGCATGGGAGCAATGACACTTTATAACTCTGTCTTTTCAGAAAAAGAACAACAACCTTTTGTTTCCCAAAATACTATTGTTATTGCTGATGCCAGAATTGACAATAGAAAAGAACTTTCAGCACTGCTAACTTGTAATGAAGATATTCCTGATAGTCAACTTATTGCAACTGCCTACAATGTTTGGAAGGAAGACTGTCCAAAATATCTTGTTGGCGATTATGCTTTTGCTATATGGGATAGAAATGAGGAAAAGTTATTCTGTGCGAGAGATCATGCCGGATTTAGACCTTTTTTTTTCTATAGCGACGATGAAAAATTTGTTTTTTCTTCTGAAATAAAAGGAATTAAAGCTTTGACTGAAATATCTCTTTCGGTTGATTATGGATGGATAGCAGATAGTATTGCCACTATTGCTCAGGCCAAAGAAAGAACTATGTATAACGAGGTTTTTCGACTCAAACCGGCACACAGTATTTGTGTTGGAAAAACAAATAGTTCAATTACAAAATATTGGGATTTGGATTTCTCCACCAAAACTAAGTTAAATTGCGAAAACGATTATATTAATAAATTCAGAGAAATTCTTGATGAGGCTGTAGCCTGCAGATTAAAAACAAATTATCCTGTTGCCTCCGAACTTAGTGGGGGAATAGATTCTTCCGGTGTTAGTTCAATAGCTTTTAACAAAATTAATAAAGATAACTCGCGTTTCTATGCTCTTTCACATGTTTTGCCCGATAATCTTTTAGGAAAAGTTCATCCCTTTTCCGATGAAAGAGAATTTTCGAATTTGGTTTGCCAATATGCTGGTATTGAAAACCATTTATATGTAACTTCCGAAGACAAAACTATTATTAAGGAAATGAAGGCTGCAATTGATTTGCAAGATGGGATTATGGGTCAGAATCTATACCTTTTTTCCGACAATTTGTATGAAATGGCGGCAGAAAAAGGATGCAGAACCTTGCTTTCAGGATTTGGCGGCGATGAGTTTGTTTCGAACTCCTGCTCCGGATATCTGGAATCGTTGGTTCACAAATTTAAATTTAGAAAAGCTTATAAAAAGATTCCTTCTAAAAATAAGATTCCGCTGTATAGGCTTTTCAGACTGAAATTATTTATGTTTGAAAATTATTTACCCTTTGTTTATAAGTTGTTTAGGAATAGAAATAAATGGGTTAAAGAAAGATATAGGGAATTACTTTTCGATAAAGAATTTGGCAAAAAAATGAATATTAGAAAGCGATATTCGGTAATGAAAGGGTTTCCAACAGATAAAAGTATGGAAATGAGGCAATATAAAAGATTTAATCTTCCTCATGTTTCTTTACGTCATGAAACCTGCTATATTGCAGCCCGTAATTATAAACTTGAATACACTTATCCTTTGTGGGACAGACGATTAATGGAGTTTTTCTTTTCAATACCCTCAGAAATAAAATTTGGTAATGGAAAGGGAAGATATATATACAGAAAAGCTCTTGAAGGATATGTTCCAAAGAAAGTTCAATATCGCGCTGATAAAACAGGAACTACTATTTCTACCGTAGACCTTAGAATTTTAAACGATAAGGAAAATATTATAAAACTTATTGAAGATCTTGAAAAAACCGACCTTGAAACCTTTGTCGATTATAAAAGAATGAAAGAAATTTTTGCCAAAATAATAGAAAAAGCAAAAAACCCAAAGGCGGCAAAGGTAAATAAAGGGGTATTTTTAAAAGCACTTAAGGTATTGGTCTATCAGAAATATTCAAAATCGGATTTTTAGTTAGTTAATTTTAAGTGGTTATATTATTTTTTATTAATGAAGAGCTGAAAATTCTGTTGCAATTTATTAGTTGATTCTAATAGATTATCTCAAAATTAACTAATTTTGCACAAAATAATTTACTATGCTATCTGTTCAACTACTTGATTTTCTGCAAATATTCTCTGCCTTTATGGTCTTGTTTGCAGTTATTGATATTCCGGGTTCAATTCCAATTATTATTGATATTAAAACCAAAACCGGAGCAATAAAACCTTTAAAGGCTACTCTGGTGGCATTTGGAATAATGTTGGCTTTTTTGCTAATTGGTGAACCTTTGCTAAACATTTTCGGTGTTGATATTTACTCTTTTGCAATTGCCGGTGCTATTGTGGTTTTTTTAATTGGAATGGAAATGGTTTTAGGAATAGAGCTTTTTAAATCCGATCACTCAGGCTCTTCATCTATTGTTCCAATTGCTTTTCCTTTAATTGCGGGTGCAGGTTCTATTACTTCTTTGCTTTCTCTAAGAGCCGAATATGCCATGGTAAACATTATTATTGCAC
Organism: Bacteroidales bacterium; assembly: GCA_016936815.1. Classification (GTDB taxonomy): domain Bacteria; phylum Bacteroidota; class Bacteroidia; order Bacteroidales; family GWF2-38-335; genus GWF2-38-335. The sequence continues at coordinate 26,278 of JAFGXD010000130.1, read as the reverse complement.
TGTTTCTTAATATGGTAATTGTGTATTTTGTTCTTAGAGCAACTACTTTTTTCGAGAAACTTATTGGCAAAGGCGGTGTAATGATTTTGAGAAAAGCCTTTGGTATTATTCTGCTTGCCATTGCTATTAAGCTTTTTACTTCTAACACAGGAATTGATTTTGGCAGATAATAATCCCAAAATAATAATTTATACCGATGGTGCTGCCAAGGGAAATCCGGGACCGGGCGGTTATGGTGTTGTCTTAATGTCGGGAATTCACCGCAAGGAACTATCGGGAGGATTTGCATTAACCACAAATAACAGAATGGAACTTCTTGCTGTAATTATGGGATTAGAAGCTTTAAGAAAAGATGGAAGCATTGTTGATATTTACACCGATTCAAAATATGTATCTGATGCAGTAAGTCTTGGTTGGGTTTTTCAATGGGAAAAAAAGGGTTTTAAAAACAAAAAAAATCCCGACCTATGGCAAAGATTTTTAAAAGTTTACAGAAAACATAAAGTAAAATTCCATTGGATAAAAGGGCATTCAAACATAAAAGAAAACGAAAGATGCGATGTTCTGGCTGTTGAAGCTTCTAAATTACCAAACCTACCTGATGACAAAGGATATGTGGTGGAAGAAAATGGGCTGTTTGTAGATTAATCTATTCAAAAAAAGCCATATAAAAAAGTAGTAATAGTAAAATATTAGGCTTCTATGTAAGTGTATTGATTGTCTTTCATCTTACCATTATTTATATTACTTTTGTTCTTGCTTTTTTTAGGTTATTAACTTAAATTCAATAAGATGAAAACTTTTTCCCCAAGACAACTGGCAATATTTATTTCTATTCTTATTACAGTTTTGTCGGGTGCTTTTCAGGTTGCAATTATTTATTTGCCCGACCCTGATGTTTGGAAGTTTCTGGTTATTACCTTGTTATCTGTGTTTATTGTAAGTTATGTTACAACTTACTACATACTTAAAAATTTCATTGTTAACAAGATAAAGCCTATTTATAAAACTATTCATAACATTAATATTCCCGACGAGGAAATGAACGAAAAGTTCGAAGACCGCGATATTATTGGTATGGTGGCAAAAGAGGTTAGCGATTGGGCTAATATCAAAACAAAGCAAATTTCTCAACTCCGACAAATGGAAAAGTATAGAAAGGAATTTCTTGGCAACGTATCGCACGAACTTAAAACTCCAATTTTTAATGTGCAGGGTTACGTTCTTACTTTGCTTGACGGTGCTTTGGAAGACGAGAAAATTAATCGTTTGTATCTTGAAAGAACAGAAAAAAGTATTAACCGGCTAATAAGTATTGTTGAGGATTTGGAAGCTATTTCAGCCCTTGAAACCGGTCAACTAGAACTGCATTTTGAGAATTTTGATATTGTTCAGTTGGTTAAGGAAGTGTATGAAATGCAGGAAATTAGAGCAAGAAAGTTTAATATTAATCTAAAATTTGGTGCTAATTACGACAAGCCAATAAAGGTTAAAGCCGACAAAAAACAAATTTTTCAGGTTGTTACAAATTTAGTTGTAAATTCAATTAAATATGGCACAACAGGAGGTGAGACAATTATTGATTTCTTCGATATGGATTCTAATATTCTTATTGAAGTGGCCGATAATGGAATTGGAATTGAAGAAAAAAACCTTCACCGACTATTCGAAAGATTTTACAGAATAGACAAAAGTCGTAGCCGAGAAATGGGCGGAACAGGCCTTGGACTTTCAATTGTAAAACATATTCTTGAAGCTCATAATCAAACCATTAATGTTCGTTCTAAACACGGACAAGGAACAACCTTTGCTTTTACTCTTAAAATGGCATAAGGCAAATGTCGGCTCTTTTTAAAATAAAAAACCCTAGAAAAAAGTATAATTCAGTTTACGATTATGCCGATGCTTTTAGGATTCATCTTATTAGATATATTGTTCTTTTATTATTAATTTTCTTCTTTGTCTTTATAAATAAAGAAATTCTTTTCGACCAGATTTTGTTTGCGCCAAAAAGCCCCGGTTTTCCAACAAACTTATTAATGTGCAATTTGGCCTTATATTTTGGTATTCCCGATTTGTGTATAAACTCCTCAAATTTTCAATTAATAAATTACGAATTATCGGGACAGTTCAGCCTTCATTTAATTGCTTCATTTGTGGCGGCTCTTTTGCTTACTTTCCCCTTTTTGGTATATGAGTTTATTCGTTTTATTAGAAAAGTTGCCGGCGATAATCTTGCTTCAAAACTTAAGGGTAGTGTGTTGATTTCCTTTACTTTACTAATTATAGGGGTTCTTTTTGCCTACTTTGTTATAGTTCCATTAACCATTAATTTTTTAATAAACTATGAACTTTCGGAACAATTAACCAATCTTGTTTCCATGAGTTCGTATATTTCGAATATTACCACGCTTGTTTTGGTTACCGGATTGGCTTTTCAGCTTCCTTTAGTTGCATTTTTGTTAGGGAAAATAGGAATGTTAACCAAAAGTTTTCTAAAGAAATATCGAAAACATGCATTAATTGTTTTTATAATTTTTGCAGGAATTATTACTCCACCCGATGTGTTCTCTCAAATTCTTGTTGCTTTACCAATGTATTTGCTTTATGAGGCAAGTATTTGGGTTTTGAGAAGTGAAAATTAACCACAACCTCCCTTAGGTCCGCCTTTTTTCTTAATGGTTATTTGAATGGGAGGTGTGTTTTCTTGTTTAAGGTTTGTAGTATCACCGTTGCCTGCCTTCATCATTTCCTCCTTATATTTGAATGCAGGAATTTCATCGTGTGCTTCACTGTTTTTTACTTTGTTGTTCTTGTCAACATTTTCTTTCCAGAAATCATAGCCGCCTTCAAGCACCTTAATATTTCGGTAACCAAGCTGGTCTAGGAGCATCCAGGCTTCGTTGGCATAAATATCTAAATTACAATAAAGTATCTTAAGGCTTGCACTGTCTTTAAAAAATTCTGCCCATTTAGAATCTATAATTTGCTGAAAGGGAATGTTTATTGCATCGCCAATTTTTCCCTTTCTGTAATTTAGAGGATTGCGAATGTCAACCAAAACAAAAGTCTCATTTTTACTTTCAATAAGTTTCGAAAGTTCAACGGGATTAATAAACTGTTGTTTGTTAAGTATTTTTTCAAGTATTTGACTTTCACTTTCGTTAAGCACATACTTTTTGCTTTCTTTTAATTCTTTGGAAAAAACAAAGCCAATAACAAAAAGGGAAGCAAGTCCCAAAAAAATGAATGGTAATATCTTTTTCATATAATTAATTTTTATCCACAGCCTCCCGAAGGGCCTTTTTTCTTCTTAATATTTATTGTTGGAACAGCCGAATTATCTATTGAACCAACCGATGCTTTTCCACCGGTAAAAAATTGCTGAAAACCCAATCTTCTTTGATAATCTGCCATTGCCTTAGTATCTTCAGTTGATTTTGGTTTTTCGGGATGAATCACAAGGTTGAACCATTCATTCAGCCCGCCTTTTAACACATAATTGTTTTTAAAACCTTGTCTTCTGCAAATCATCCAGGCCTCTGAGGCTTTGCTTGTTCCGTTTGAAACAAAAACCTTGTGGTAAACACCGGCAAAATCTTCTAAAAGATCTTTCCAATCGGGATTAAGAATTTGTTCCAAAGGAATATTCATAGAGCCCGGCAATGAAAACTCAGCAAATTCTTCGGCAGTTCTTACGTCAATAATTAGCAAAGTAGGGTCTTTTTCTATAAGCATTTTAGCCAGATTGTCAACCGATTCCATATTAGATTCGGTTTTCATTTCAAACATTATTTCTTCGGCATCCAATTGAACAACATTGTTTCTTTCGGGAAGAAAAGCTATGCTAATTCCTGCCAGAATTACTATTACCGCAAGTATTCTAAGTGGTTTACTCATAAGGCATTATATTAAATTTCTTTAGTAATATCGGGACGTGCAAATTTCTTTTCAAGCCATTCGCCAAAAACAAACATACAAACAGCCATAACAATTAAAAGCAGAGCAAAGATGCTGTCGGAAACTCCTAGAGCATCGCTAATTTTCTTGTGAGAATCAACAAACCAGTAGCTTCCTTCTTCTGGAGAAATAATTCCCGAGAACATTGGCGCAAAAAAGCCGAAAACAAAAATTCCCAAAAGCAATCCGCCTAAAAAGAAAATAGCATCTACTTTTCCAATAGCAGCGGCTGAAACGCTGGTGCCGGGACAAAAACCTCCCATAATAAAACCTCCCCCCATAATAATTCCGCCAATAGCAGCAGCCCAAATAGCAGCATCGTGAACGTAAACCTGATTAAGATTTATCATTTCTAAATAGTTCATAAAGAAAAGTCCTGCCATAGCTACAATAGCAGCGGTAAAGAAGACTTTTAGCACGGTAGTATCGTAACCGTAAAACATTCCTGCCAAACGGCGAGATGAGGAGAATCCGGCTTGTTCCAGAACGAATCCGAAGCCTATTCCCAACAGAAAAGCAATTAGAAAATTAATTTCCGTTGATAATCCTAAATTTTGAACAATTGGTCCCATAACAATATTTTTAAACCCAAAGTTTTTTAAACAAGAACGATAACATAAAGGCTGTTCCAAAAATTCCAACCATAGCAACAAAGCCCGAAAGAGCAAGAGTTGCCATTCCGCTTAAAGCTGCTCCGCTGGTACAACCTTTGGCCAGTTGAGCCCCAAAACCAAATAACATTCCACCAATTACGGCAAATATTAATCGTTTTCTGCGCGAAATTTTAGGCGACCTTTCCACTTTCCATGTAAGTCTTCCTGCCAAAGCTCCTGAAAGAAATCCTCCCAAAAGAACCCCAAGAACCTGAAAAACAAGCCAGTCGTACATAGGACTGTGCTCGGAAGCAGCAAAATCTTTGTAGAAATCGCTATTTTCTGCATATCCCGGCGCCACTGCGATTACCGAAGTAACAACCACCTTTTTACCGGCACCGCTGGCACCCAAACCCTGACCTGCAAAGTAGAAGGAAGCTAGTAAAACCAAGCCGAGCAGAGTCCCTGCAAAATAGGGATTCATATATTTCCATTTTTTCTTTTCAAGCATATTTTTTTCTTTTTCAAATAATTAATCAATACAAATATCTACTGGCCTGACCGGCTTCAACCATTATTATTCTAAGCATTGCTCCTCCAAAAAGTATTAGAAATGCGGGAATAAAAACAGGCAAATGATAGCCTTTAAATTCTAAAAATTCCAGAATTCCCGGAAGTACCAGTCCCATAAAAACAACAAAAACCCAAAAAGTAAGAGTAAATTCACCACCAAGAAACATTTGAGCCGTGTCTATTTGCACCTGCGTGCTGGCCATAAAACCCATAAACATGTGAATAATTAGGAATAATTCTATGCCAATAAGCATTAGATCAATTCTACTGAAATATTTTCTTTCAACAGAATCTTTTGAAAGCCACATAATTATTGCTGCACCGGTAGATAGTCCGGAAACAAGAAATAATGGACCTAAAATTGAGGTATTCCACAAAGGTCGGGCGTTAAAAGCCGAAAGTAAAATTCCGGTATAAATCCCAAGAATAATAGCCATAAAAATCATTACCCAAGCCATTGTTTTTCTCTGTTGCGCTGCACCTGAAATAAAATTTCTAATAAGCTTATACTTAAAAATAACTTTTTCAACCCATTTTGTTCTTTTGTAAATTTTTGGATAATTCATTTTCCAATGGTCGAAAAGTTCTTGTGTGTAAGTTAAACTCCAAATAATTGAAAGAGGAGTAACAATCATTAACACCCAAGCTCCCCACGACATTGGCGATTCTAATTTAATTGTGGTGTAAAGTTGCCAAAAATACCATTTGTGGGTTAAATCCAGAAATAGCGCAAACAATCCCAATCCCAAAGCTACAGGAACCAAAAAGGGTGCAAATTTTACAGCAGAGCGGAATTTATTTTCTTTACCCTGAATATAAAACAATCCTGCAAAAAACATTATGCCGGCTGCAAGACCGCCAAGAAAAAGGTAAGTAGGAATTTCCCAGTGCCATACATGCAACACAGGGTCTATGTTGGGGTTCATCCTACCGCTTACAATAATTTCTTCTTTCATTACTGTTTATGTTTGTTTTAAATTAAGAAATAAACATGAGGTTGAGTTCCTGCTTCCGGAATTAATGTTTTATGTTTTCTTAAAGCAAGAATTTTCGAAATTTCCGAATTAGGATTATCCAAGTCGCCAAAATACATACATTTTGTTGGACAAACTGCAACACAAGCCGGCTGCATTCCTTTTCCAACCCTGTCGTTGCAGAATGTGCATTTATCAACATATCCTTCGGGATGAGTGTATCTGGCATCGTAAGGGCATGACTGAATACAAGCTCCGCAGCCAATACATTCGTGTTTGGTTACAAGAACGATTCCACCTTCGGAATAATGACTGGCACCTGTGGGACAACATCTTACACAAGGAGAATTTTCGCAGTGGTTACATCTTTCCGAGCGGTTTTCAAGTTCTAAAACAGGATAAGTTCCATCGGTTACCTCAACAACCCAATCGCGGCAGTAGCCAATGGGCACGTTATGTTCGGTCTGACAAGCAACTACGCAGTCGCTGCAGCCAACACACTTTTTTGTATCAATTGCCATTGCGTATCTCATGCCTGTACCTCCTCTACATTAGTAATAAAAGTTACAAAATTTCCTCTCATTCCTGTTCCTCCCATAATAGGATCAAGCATTACGTTGGTAATTAATTCCGAATCGGAAGCACCTCGTCCGTGCGCTCTTGAAAGTTTTGGGTTTGAATGTCCGAAACCATGCACCATATAAACAGAATCGTGACGAATTCTTTCGGTAACCCTAACTTTTATTGCAAAAGATGATACAACGCCATCCTGATTCTTAAGTTTAACGTATTGATTGTTTTTCAAATCCCAAATTTTTGCAACTTTAGGATTTACCCAAAGAGTATTTTCGTCCATTAAGTCGGTTAAATTTGGGTTATTGGCAGTACGAGTAAAAGTATGCATAGGAGCTCTTCCATAATTTAAACGATAGAAATTCGGAGGAGGCTCCGGATGCGCAGTATAAACCGGAATTGGGTCGAAACCTGCATTAGCTAAATCCGACGAATAAAGTTCAATTTTCCCTGAATTGGTGTTAAATTCAACCTCATCGCTATCTCGGAAATATAAGTCATCGTATTGTCGTGGTATTCTTTTTACTCCCAATTTTTGCATTTCTGAGAGAGAAGACCCTACCTGTTTTAACTGCCAGTCGAGCATTTCCTCAATATTTTCGTAATTGAAATATTCATCCAGACCAAGTCGGTGACCTAGTTCTTTTGCCATCCACCAGGCCGGTTTAGAATCATAAAGAGGCTCTCTGGCAGGCATTCTTAGAGCCAAAGTAGCTTCTCTATGTGCAGATGCTCTAACCATATCGTATCTTTCCAAATATGTACATTCGGGAAGAACAACATCTGCCCAGCCGGTAATTTCCATTGGCATTGTATCTACAACAACCATTAATTCGAGGTTTTGAATCGCCTCGAGAGTGTTTTTTCTATTTGGAAGAGTTTCTATAAGATTTGTGCCATTAACAAGCCAGGCTTTTATTTCGCAATCTCTTGCCGGGGTTGGAATAGTTGCATCGCACATACCGGATGCCAAAACATCTCCTGCAAGTACGTATTTTCCGGGGAAAGCGTCTCTCCAGGTTCTTTTTGGTTTTGGATATTCGGGATGGGGGAATTTTGGTAAGGATTGAGATTCGGGGTTAAAAAAGCCGCCTCGTCGTCCCCATGAACCTAATAAAGCATTTAAAATAGCAACTGCTCTCATTCTTTGAGTATCGTCGCCATACCAAGTAACATGTCGGCCCGGATGAACGATAACCGCAGGACTGGCCGTTGCCATTTCTCTTGCTGTTTCTCTAATTATGTGAGGTTCAATTGTTGTAATTCCATGAGCCCATTCAGGGGTAAAATCTTTTACGTGGTTTTTAAGTTGCTCGAAACCAAAAGTTCGTCTTTCCACATAATCTTTGTCGTACCATTCCTCATAAATTAGCACATGGATCCACGAAAGAAGCAAAGCCAAATCGGTAGCCGGTTTTATTGGTAGCCAGAATTTCGATTTTGAAGCCGCAATAGAGTAACGAGGGTCGACTGTAATTATGGCAGCACCTTTGTCGATTGCATCCGACATTTCCTGAACCTGTGAGTTATGCATATTTTCGCCAAGGTGACTTCCAATAAGCACCAGACAACGGGTATCTCGAATATCGGTAGGTTCGGGAGAACCAATTATTGAGCCGAAAGTTGAATAAAAAGCAACTTCCCTGGGTCCGCGGCATTGAGCATAGGAAGGTGCTCCAATATTATCGGAACCCATAGCCTTAAGTAAATGACCGAAGAATTTTCCTCCTGAACCGTGGGTAAAAAGAGCAATACATTCGGGACCGTGTTTTGCGGCAATGTCTTTTAGTTTCTCGGCAATATAGTCGAATGCCTCGTCCCATGTAGCTTCTCGAAAAACATCTTTACCGCGTTCTTTTGTTCTAATAAGAGGGGTTTTTAATCGGTCTTCATCGTAGAACATACCAACGCCTCCGGTTCCTCTGGGGCATAAACGACCGTTGCAATGCGGGTCGTCGTCGTGACCGGTAATTTTCTTTATTCTGCCTTCCGAAGTAGTATGAACCCAGCCGGCACATTGCCAAAAGCAAATTTCGCAGTAGGTTGGGGTTCTAACATTATCTTCTTTCTCTCCACTCTCGGTATATTTTCCAAAAATATCGGAAGGAACCCATCGGTATAGAGAAGAAGCCACAGCAATTCCGCCAAGACCTATGGATGAAATCTTAATAAATTCTCTTCTTTTCATGTATTATTAATAAGTAAGCCACAAACAGAATATTATACAAATATTTTTTCTCTTGCAAATATCAATAATACATAAGGCGAAAACAAGTTTTTATTAAAAAAAGATTATGAGGTCTTTTAGTTTTTAATGATTCTATTTTCCTAATTAGACTCAAGAATCCTGAACAATTCGTCTAGTTTTGGAGTTAAAATTATTTCTGTTCTACGGTTTTTAGCTCTTGCATCTTTTGTTTTTGAATCGTCAATTGGCATAAATTCGCCTCTACCGGAAGCTGTTAGTCTTTTGGCATCGACTTTTGAATTGCTAAGAATTATTTTAACAATTGCGGTAGCTCTTTTAACTGAAAGATCCCAGTTGTCCTGAATATTTCCATTTCCGCCATAAGCTAAATCGTCGGTATGACCTTCAATTACAATATTAATATCTTCATTTTTTTCCAAAACACCGGCAAGATTTTTAAGAGCAGTTTGTCCTTTTGGATCAACATCCCAACGACCTGATTTAAAGAGTAATTTTTCATCTAGGGAGACATAAACCTTACCATTTTTTTGTTCAATGGTTAGTCCATCGCCTTCAAAACCTAAAAGAGCAGCAGAAACTTTGTCTTTTAGAGCATTTACAATGGAGTCGTTATAAGTTAGTTTTCTTTCAAGTTCGGCAAGACGTTTGTTTTTTGCTTCAAGTTCGGCCTTCGATTTGTCAATATTGGCCTGTTTTTGGTTTAATTCCGATTCTAGTTCAAAAAGAGCATCTTGTTTTTTCTGCAAATCAATTCTTGCTTGTTCAAGTTCCTCTAACAATTTCATTTGTTCGGCCTGATTTCCTTTTAATTGCTCTTTAAGTTTGTCTTGAAGGGTTTTGTTCAGCTTTTCAATATCGTTATACTGAGTTTTAATTGTTCTAAGTGAAATACCCATAACAGTAGTGTCGTTAACGAGGCCGGTTGACTGTTTTTTAAGAAGTTCAAACTGAGTTTCAAGTTCTTTTAGTTTTATATTTATTTCGTTATTTTGCGCTTTACATTCTTCTAGGCTGGTTTCGCAATTTTCTTTTGCAGTTTTCATGTCTCCGAATTTACGGGCGGGAACGCATGAGAATAAAAACAATCCTGCAAGAAGAATTCCGATAGAAAAAAATACTTTGTTGCTCATTTCTTCGATTTTTTTTGGTTTCGGCCAAATATACTACAAAACAACAAGTTCAAAATGTAAATTCTCGGTTTTTACTAACAATAACTTGTTGATTCTGGATAAATAAGACTTAAGAAACAATAATATTAGAATAATTTTGCGTAATTAGATAAACAGGGTCTAGTGAGTAAGACGACTAAAAAATTTCTTCTTCAAGAATTTCTGTTTCATCCTTATCTATTTGCTCAATATCTTCTTCTTTTGTTTCGAATTTTATAACAAGTTTATCGGAAATACTAAATCCTTCCCAAAGAAAAATATCAGCCAATTTTTTTGGTCTGTGTTCAATTCTCCAAGCAAAGCCTTCCAATCTCTGTTCACTAGCCGGCTTTTCGTCTAGGGGCATTACTCTCCCATCGCTTGCCGGAATAAAGTGTATTCTGCTTACCTCACCATCTTCAAGATGGATAATCATTTTACTGGATTCCACATAGTTAACTCCAATAAACTCTTTTTCTTCCAAATCTGTTGTGTCGCCCGAATCGTCTTCAATAAAATATATTACCTGTGAATTCTGACTAACATCAATTCTTCGTAAATCGCTTTTATTGAAAAAGCCTTTCATTTCCCTTCCTTTTATCTGATTAAATCTTATGGAATCCTGATCGGCAATTATCATGGCTTTGTTTCTCATCATTACCTCTTTAATTGTATTGTTGCCGGTAAGCATTTCAATAAACTCTGCCGTTAACTGATTGTTGTCGGACCACAATATAGGGTCGTGATACAGTTTCATTGTCGAATCCATTGTTGAATATACTAAAGAATCGCATTTTCCCTGAAAATCGGATTTATACATTTTAACTCTGTAAAAGCCTCTTACCATTTTAAAATCCATTGCGGTGTCAACATAAACTGCTACAACTGTATCGGTCGGAAGTCCAATTGGATACCAAACTCTTATTTCTCTGGAGGTTCTTTTTCGCCCCAAAGAGTCTGTAAGCAACTCTGCGTTTACCAATAATGAATCCGATAACCTTAATGAATCTGCAACGTTAATAAATCTTTTTTGCTTAATGGTATCATTAAATGTGTGCATTCTTAATGTGTCGGCGTGTAAATATAGGCTGTCGCCTTCTGAATAATTAATAAAAACAGCAGAGTCCGTCATCATACTTCTTTCCGGAGATTGAAAATAATGACCAATATTTCCTCTTAATATTAGTTTTTCGGTGGTATCAATAATTTCAACATTTTTCAGTCCTTCACCAAAACCTAATTTTCTGTCGTAGTATAAACTGTCGCCACTAAGTTTTTGCGTTGGAGATTGCAAAAAGGCATTTTTTGAAAACCTAGAAATATCTTTTTTGGTATCGTACCAACCATTTTCGCAGTAGATAAGATTCGAGTCGGACACAATTCTTGTTGGACCGTAGAAATATGCAATTTCGGTTCCGGTGTGGTACTTTAGAGTATCGCTATACATTGTGTATTGCGGATTAATAAGAACCACAGAGTCTTTAAAAAACATCAATTTCTTGTCGGAATAGTAGTATCCAACTTTGCTGGCCAAATCGTTTTCATTATCAATTATTGAAGCACCATGTTCGTATTTACCAATATTTGTATTTCGGTCGAAATCAAGAGAATCTGTAAAAAGGGTGAGTTCTTTGTCTACTAACTTCACTTTTTTTCTAAACTTGGCTATTTTGGTTTTTCCGTCGTATTTCAGCCAATTTCCGTACATGTGCAAAGAATCGCCCTGACGAATATATACGTTTGAAAAAGCAATAAGCGAATTATTGTCTTTGTAGAAATGAGCGGTGTCGCAGTAAAGCAGGGCGTTATCGTGTTTAAAAACTACATTTCCAACAAGTTTCTGAAAATTTCCATGAACTTCAACATATTCGAGATATTCGGCATTAAGAATTTCTATTTCGCTTGATTCCTTCTTTTCCTGATTTTTTACCTGAGCAAAAAACTGCAGAGGTAAAATTACCGAAAATAGTAATAAACCGAAGACGAATTGCTTCATATTTTAAGCTTTGAGTAATTCATCAACAATGTTATCTACAGAAATACCTTCGGCCTCGGCTTTATAGTTTTTAACAACCCTATGACGAATTATTGGTTTGGCAACGGCTTTAATATCTTCAATGTCGGGCGAATATTTACCATTTAGCACAGCATTGGTTTTTGCGCCAATAATAAGATATTGAGAAGCTCTTGGACCGGCTCCCCAGTTAATAAACTCGTTAACAATAGGTTTAGCGGCAGGTGTATTGGGTCTGGTTGCGGTTGCAAGATTTACTGCATAACGCATAACATTATCGTTAATTGGAATTCTACGAATTAAGTCCTGAAAAAAAACAATATCTTCGGCAGACATAATTTTCTGCACATTTGGTTTGTAATCGGAAGTAGTTTGTTTTACAATAGAAAATTCCTCGTCAAGACTAGGGTAATCGAGAAGAATATTAAACATGAAACGGTCGAGTTGGGCTTCAGGCAGAGGATATGTTCCTTCCTGTTCAATTGGGTTTTGGGTTGCCATTACAAAAAATGGTCTTTCTAAATCGAAATGCCTTCCCGAAGCAGTTACCGATCTTTCCTGCATAGCTTCAAGCATGGCAGACTGAGTTTTAGGAGGAGTACGGTTAATTTCATCGGCAAGAATAAAATTTGCAAAAATGGGGCCTTTTATAAACTTAAACTGCCTGTTTTCGTCAAGAATTTCAGTACCAATAATATCTGATGGCATTAAATCGGGAGTAAACTGTATTCTATTGAAATTCAAACCCAAAACATCGGCAATTGTAGTAACCATAAGAGTTTTGGCAAGGCCGGGAACACCAATAAGCAAACAATGGCCATTGCTGAAAATAGTAATAATAATTTCTCTAAGCACCTGGTGTTGACCAACAATTACTTTGTTTACCTCATTATGAAGCGTTTCGTTGGCTTTTCGTAGAGCATCAACAGCTTCCACATCGTTTTTAAAATTCATCATTCGGTAAAATATTAATTCGAATCATGCAAATATAAGGCAAATTGAACAAAAAAATTTCCAAATAGGATTTTTTAACTAGTGTTATCTAAAAACCGCTTATTATTTAAACAAAGTCTCTACATCATTTATTGAGACAATTGTAACAATTAGTTTTCCGGAGGGTGTGAAATTTGGATTTAATCCTGCAAACAGTCCATTGAAAATATTTGTCATTTCCTCATATTCAAGCATTTTGCCGTAATTAATAGCGTTAGATTTTGCCAGAACTAATGCTAACTGTTCCTTTTTATTTTCTGAAGTAGAAAAAGCACCTGATTGACTGGTTTCCAGAAAAGAATCTAAAATTGTTTTTAGGTCACCGGAAATTTCATTTGCCGGAACTCCGTTAACCATAATACTATTTTTACCAATAATTTCAATATCGTAACCAATTTTTTTTAAGTCTGGAATAAGTTCTTTTATTATTTCAAAATCATCAGGATTGAAGTTAATGCTTTCAGGAAACAGACTTTTTTGCGAATGCACTTTTTCTTCTTGCATTAAGCTTAAATAATTATCGTAAAGGATTCTTTCATGAGCTCTTCTTTGGTCAATAATCATTAAGCCCGATTTAACCGGAGTAAGAATATATTTTCCTTTTAGCTGAAGGAATTGAGGTTGTTCAACACCTGAAAAGATATAATTTTCATTTTCGGAAAAAGGTTCAATATCGGACTCATTTCTAATGTCGGGTGTGTTTTCGTTCTTAAGTCCTTCGTAAAGTTTTTCCCAGTGTTTTACTGCTGTGTGATGAGTTTTTGTTGAATAGGGGGAATTTTCTTTTAAGAAAGGATTAAAATCGGGATTAACTCTAATTTCGGGAGGTCTAATTTCTGTATCTTTTTTAACATATGGCACTGCAAAGCCGGTATTCTGATTAAAATCTATGGATGCCATTACATTAAATTTTCCCAATCCTTCTTTAATTGTAACATGAATTATTTGATAAATAGCTTGTTCTTCCTCGAATTTTATTTCTGTTTTAGTGGGATGAATGTTTATGTCTATAGTGCTAGTGTCGGCTTCAAAAAAAAGAAAAAAGCTTGGCGACATATCAGGAGGCAAAATATTTTCGTAAGCTTTTACAACAGCGTTATAAAAATATGGATGTCGCATATACCTGTTATTAATAAAGAAAAACTGTTCTCCGCCTTTTTTTCTTGCAATTTCGGGTTTGCCTATAAACCCGGATATTTTAAGCATTGAAGTATCGGTATTTACCGAAACCAAATGCTGATTAATATTTTTCCCGAAAAGTTGCACAATTCTTTGTCTATGGTTTCCTGAAGAAAGATTATAGACATCTTCATTATTGTGATTAAGAATCATTGCAATATCCGGATTTGCAAGAGCTACACGCTGAATTTCATTTATAATATTCTTGAATTCTGTTGTATCTGCTTTTAGAAATTTTCTTCTAGCAGGCACATTATAGAAAATATTTTTAACCATAAAATTTGTGCCTTGGGGACAAGATATTGGTTCCTGTAAAATAACTTCAGAACCCTCAACAACTATTCGACTACCCAATTCATCTTCAAAACGTTTGGTTCGCATTTCCACTTGTGCAATAGCTGCAATTGATGCCAAAGCCTCGCCTCTGAAGCCCATTGTTCTAATTGCAAATAAATCGTCGGCAGTTTTAATTTTGGAAGTAGCATGACGTTCGAAACTCATTCTACAATCTTTTTCAGACATACCACAACCATTGTCTATTACCTGAACAAGAGTTTTTCCGGCGTCTTTAATAATTATTTTTATACTTGAAGCACCCGCATCTACGGAGTTTTCTATTAATTCCTTAACCACAGAAGCAGGTCGTTGAATAACCTCACCGGCAGCAATTTGGTTGGCAACAGAATCGGGAAGAAGACGAATAATATCAGACATTTACTATAAATTTCTAATAAGTTCGTAAAGCAAAACACCTGCAATAAGCATAAAAGCAATAGTAATTACCCTAATAGTGAATTTTAGCCTACGATGAGATTTATCTTTAAGTGAAGAATAATCGCGATTTGCCCGCATTTGAGTTCTTATATTGTATTTGTAATCAGGAATATCTCCATTTTCATCCTCATTACCGTATTTCTTTTTTGCTTCTGCTACACGTCTTTCTAAATCTTCTTTTTCGGGATCAAAATACCTTGGTTTATATTCAAACCGCTTGTTCTGTTGTGTTTTAAAAACACCTCCTGATAATATTGCCATGCTTTCTGTTTTACTTACAAAGTTAGTTTTTTTGTATTACCCTTAAAATTTTTTCTTGGTATTGTTAATGTTTTCTTATCAATAATGTCCGAAAATATCTAAAATTTTGCCTTTTACATGGAGAATTTTTGTTTTTATTTTAGTGTTTAACATTACATTAATATAAAATCGACAGATAATTATTATTTTTGAACTCTTATTAAAAAAAAATTGACTTAAAAACTTTAAAATTAACTGTATTATTTATTTAAACCTTTTTAATTTTTTTTTCCTGTGGTTCTGATAAAAAAGAAGATTCACAAACCCAAAAGACCTTTACAAACGGAAAGGACTTGGGAAAAGCAATTGGAGAAGATTTTATTAAATCTACAAAAGAACTTGAAGAACTTTTGTTAAAAGATCTTCCCTTAGACGAACTTAGGCCTGCCATTAAAGATCTGAAGGAGAAGTATATAAAAATATTTGTTGCATACGGAAAACAAAAGGAAAAACTTGATGCTGCTGAAAGAGTTAAATGTGACCAAGTTCTTTGGGATGTTTTTACCGGTGCCGACCCAAAAAGACTGGATGTAATTAATAGCAAAGCAAGCCCTATTGGTCAGGAAGACTGGGATTTATATCAGATTATTGCTTCTATGAATATTATTACACAGTATTCCGATTTCGAATTGCTTAAAAAACAGAGTCCTGAAGAGGCTGAAAGACTTGGAATAAAGTAAAGTAATTTCTTTAACTATGAAACAGTTAATAATAATTAGGCATGGAAAAGCTGAAGAATACGATTTCATTAATTCCGATTTTGAAAGAAGTCTTACAAAAAAAGGCAAACAAATAAGTAGGGACATTGCAGAAAAATTAGGCAAAAAAGGAATAAGGTTCGATGCTATTTATTCAAGCCCTGCTTTTAGAGCAATTGAAACAGCTATTATTTTTGCAGATGAATTAGGGTTTCCGTTTTCAGAAATAAAATTAAAGAAAGAAATATACTCCGGTTTTTGTTCAGAATCTTTACAAGAAATTCTGCAAACAGTAGAAAATGAACATAATGCAATTGCAATTGTTGGTCATAATCCCGGTTTAACCGATATTGCCTCAGAGCTTACAGGTTATTCAGATATTTATATGCCAAAAACAAGTGTAGTTGTAATTGAATCTGTTGCAGAAAATTGGACCGATTTTTTTCAACAGAAAAGAAAACTATTGCTATTTGAAAAAAACAAGAAGTAAATGGAAAAATTATATAGAGCCAAAGAATTAAGTTGGCTAGCCTTTAATGAAAGGGTTTTGCAGGAGTCTGAAAGTGAAGATGTTCCCATAATTGAAAGAATTAAATTTTTAGGTATATATTCCAATAATCTTGATGAATTCTTTCGTGTTAGAGTTGCCACTCTTAAAAGACTTTCAAATATGGGTAAAAAAGCCAAACAGTTTCTTGGTTACGACCCAAAGGAGGTTCTTCTTGAAATAAACAGCATAGTTGTAGATCAAAGAAAAAGGTTTGAAATAAATTATAAAAAAATACTTTTACAACTAGCCGAACAGAATATACATATAATAAACGAAGATGAGTTACTAGAAGAACATGAAGCCTTTATTTCTGATTATTTCTATCACAATGTTCGTCCTCGTTTAAATCCTATTATGCTAGACCAGGCGATTAATTTTCCCGATTTAAAAGAAAATGAAATTTATTTTGCCATTCAATTACTTTCAGAAAAAAGAGAGCAATATGCAATTCTGGAAATACCAGGTTCTTTGCCGCGCTTTCTTCAAATCCCTTCAAAAGAAAAAACATATATTATTCTTTTAGATGATATTATAAGATTTAGACTAAAAGATGTATTTCCGGTTTTCGATTACGATAAAGCAAAAGCTTTTACAATAAAACTTACTAAAGATGCCGAACTTGATATTGTTGACGATATTTCGGAAAGCTATGTGGAAAATATGACCAGAAGCTTGAAGAGGAGAAAGAAAAATAACCCTGTTAGATTTGTTTACGATAGAAATATTCCTGAAAAACTTCTTTATTACATAACCGAGAAACTAAAATTTAATAAGCTGGATGCTGTTATTGCAGGAGGACGATATCACAATTTTAAGGATTTTATTAGTTTCCCTAAAGTTGGAGGTGAAGGCAATATTAACCCACAAATTTTACCAATTCCTCATCCTGAGTTTATTCCGGGAAAAAGTTTTTTTGCTAAACCGGTTAGAAAAGATATTTTGTTATATTTTCCCTATCATTCATTTAACAATTTCATTGATTTATTAAGAGAAGCAGCAATTGACCCTAAAGTTCAAACAATTAAAATAACACTTTACCGACTTGCAAAAAATTCTACAGTAATTAATGCATTAATAAATGCTGTAAAAAATGGTAAAACAGTTATTGCAATAGTTGAACTACAAGCTCGTTTCGATGAAGAAGCAAATATCTATTGGTCTCAAAAACTTAGCGATGGAGGAGTTAAAGTAATTTATGGTGTACCCAATTTAAAGGTGCATTCAAAACTATTATTAATAACAAGACAAGAAAACAAGAGTTTAGTAAACTTTGCAGGAGTTGGCACCGGAAATTTTAACGAGGATACTGCAAAAATTTATACCGATCATCTTTTGCTTACTTTCGATAGAAAAATTACAAATGAAGTAGTTAAGGTATTCAATTTCTTTGAAAGAAACTTTAAACGAGAAAATTTCAATCATTTTATCCTTTCACCTTTCTATACAAGAAATCGGTTCATAAACCTTATTCAAACCGAAATTGAAAATGCAAAAGCAGGTAAACAGGCCTTTATTTACCTTAAAATAAATAACTTGGTTGACAGGGAAATAATCGAATGGCTTTATGAAGCCTCTAAAGCAAAAGTAGATATTAAACTTAATGTAAGGGGAATGTTTTCGTTAAT
Source organism: Bacteroidales bacterium (assembly GCA_016936815.1). Taxonomy (GTDB): domain Bacteria; phylum Bacteroidota; class Bacteroidia; order Bacteroidales; family GWF2-38-335; genus GWF2-38-335. The sequence goes on along the minus strand of JAFGXD010000130.1, from coordinate 8,115 downwards.
TCCGGGTATAAAGGGCTTTTCAGACCATATTGAGGCTAAAGCAATTATTGATAGATATTTAGAACACACCAGATTTATTATTTTTTGTAATAATGGAGATGAAAAATACTTTATTTCATCTGCCGACTGGATGACAAGAAATATTGAAAGACGTGTGGAGGTTACCTGCCCTATTTATGACAAAAATATTCAGAAACAGTTAAAGGATATTTTTATGATTCAGTGGAAAGATAACGTTAAAGCTAGAATTTTAGATTGTGAATTAAGAAACAATTTTTATTCCAACAATAATCCTCCCTTCAGGTCTCAAATTGAACTTTACAAATATCTTGCAGACCAATTAAATAAAAAGTAAAAAAGCAGCTAAAACCACGAGCCAAAAAACAATGTGATAAAGCTCAAAATTCTTTCTAAAAACGTGCACCAGTAAACGTTTTCTTCGATAAGATACCATTATGTGAATCTTTAAATTTAAAGAAATCTGCTTTCACAGAAATTCTTTTCAATTTTAAGTATTTATGAAAAACCGGAGAATTTATTCAGGTTAAGTTTATTAGAAGTTTTTGTAAAGAAATTGTAATGAAAAATATAGCCTGCATAAAGACAATCTTTAAAAATTCTTAAACCAAATTGCATATTAATAAAGAATTGATACCTTTAATGCAAAATAATTTTTAAATATTATTAAAATGAAAAGCTTCTTCAAAAACCTACTTTCATCGTTTCTTGGAGCCTTAATTGCAGGCATAATTCTACTTTTTATCGGTCTTGGAATTATTAGCTCTTTAATTCCTTCTAAAGAAAAACCCATTGTAAAAGATAATTCCGTTCTGGTTATTAAATTCGAAAACGAAATTGTTGACAGGGCATCAACCAACCCCTTCGACGATTTTGATATTTCGACCATGCAACCGAATAAAAAAATGGGGTTAAATCAGATTCTTAATGTTTTAGACCATGCAAAAACTAACCCTAAAATTGAGGGAATTCTTCTTCATTTTACAAATTTCTCGGCTGGGGCAGCTACTATCGAGGAAATACGAGACGAACTGGAACTGTTTAAATCGTCAGGGAAATTTATTTATGCTTATTCAGATTTTTACTCTCAGGGTTCTTATTATCTGGCCTCAATTGCCGATAAAGTTTTTCTTAATCCTCAGGGTTTAGTAGAATTTAGAGGTCTTACCGCTGAAATAATGTTCTATAAAAAAGCTTTGGAAAAACTTGAATTAGAGCCTGTTATTATTAGAGGTTCTAACAACAAGTTTAAATCGGCCGTAGAGCCTTTTATGTACGAGCAAATGAGCGATGCCAGTAGAGAAATGACACAAGTATATTTAAATTCAATTTGGAATCATATTCTTACAAGCATTTCAAAATCAAGAAATATTTCTGTTGAAGAACTTAACCAATATGCCAATTTAATGAAGGTTAAAAATCCAAATGCCTGTGTTGAATTGAAATTAATTGACAGTCTGGTTTACTATGATGAGGTTTTGGATATTCTAAAAAACAAAACCGGAATTAAGGACGATGAAAACCTTCATTCAATAAATTTTAATCGTTACAAAAAATCGTTTAAACGACCTCATAATCCAAATCGTATTGCTGTTATTTATGCTGCCGGAACAATTGATATGGGCGAAGGAGCCAGCGATGGAATAGGTTCCGAAAAACTTTCTGCTCAAATTCGTTCCGCAAGAAAAAACAAAGAAGTAAAGGCAATAGTGGTAAGAATAAACTCTCCGGGAGGATCTGCTCTTGCTTCAGAAGTAATATGGAGAGAAATGGAACTTGCAAAGAAAGAAAAGCCTCTAATTGTATCTTTTGGCGATGTAGCGGCTTCCGGTGGATATTACATTGCTTGTAATGCCGATACTATTTTGGCCAGCCCTACAACTATTACCGGCTCCATTGGTGTTTTTGGCGTTTTGTTTAATGCTAAAAAATTGCTAAACAATACTTTAGGAATTACAATTGATACTGTAAAAACTAATGCTCATTCCGATATTGGTTCGTTTACAAGGGAAATGACTGAAGATGAATATTTGGTCATTCAGGAGGAAGTGGATAGAATTTATTTGGATTTTAAACAACATGTTGCAAAAGGTCGTTCGCTAGATGTGGAATATGTTGATAGTATTGGTCAGGGACGAGTTTGGAGCGGAGCCAGCGGACTTAATAACGGCTTGGTTGATATGGACGGAGGATTGAAAAAAGCCATTGAAATAGCTGCAGATAAGGCCGGTTTAAAAAATTATTCTATTCTTGAACTGCCAAAACAAGAAGATCCTTTTAAGGAAATTTTTAAAGACATTCTTAATAATCAGGCGCAAATTGTTACTCAGGAATTTACAGAAACTTACAAACTTGTTTTAAAGGTAGAAGAAATTTTAAAGATGAAAGGCATTCAGGCACGACCGGCTTTTGATATTGTTGTAAAAGGTTTGTAGAAGGTTTGTAGAATTTGGCTCTAACTATCTGCTAAGGCTAACACTAACTTTCTGAATTTGCCCTCCCATTGGTGGATTTATTTTAGATACTTTTAGGGTGGCACTTTCTAGGCAGCTAAATGTTTCGAAAAGCTTATCCATTATTCTTGAGGCTATGTTTTCCAAAAGATAGGATTTAATTTCCATTTGCTCCTTAATTATCTTATAGACAATCTGATAATCAAGTGCATCATGAAGGTTGTCGGATTTTTCTGCTTTGCTTGTATCTGTTTCAAGAGATATTGAAACCAAAAATTTGTTTCCAACAATTTGTTCTTCCTCAAAATGCCCGTGGAATGCGTAAAATTCCATTCCTTCAATTTCAATTTTTCCCATTTGTTTTTTATTATTAATCAACTGATTTTACTTCAACAGGTTCTAATTTTTTAATAAGATTTGTATCAACCTTTATGTCTTTAATCTTCTCATCAAAAAAATACAATTTTACCATAACGGGGTCCTTCTTTTCCTCTTTTTTGTTACATGCAGAGAAAACGATTATTGTTAGTAGAAGTAAAGTTAAAGTTGTTTTCATTTTATAGTAATCCAAGTTCAAGCATTGCCTCATCCGACAACATATCCTTATCCCATGGCGGATCGAAAACAAGTTTTACACTTGCTTTTGTTACACCTTCAACAGCATTGGTTTTTTCATGAACTTCAGTAAGTAAATCATCTGCCATAGGACAATTTGGTGCGGTAAGAGTCATTACCACCTCAACAGTTTTATCTTCTTGAATATTAATCTCGTATATTAGTCCTAAGTCTAAAATATTTACCGGTATTTCCGGATCGTATATTCCTTCCAAAACTTCAGATATTTTGGCTTCCAGTTCCGGATGATTTCCTGTTGTTTTTATCATTTCTTAAACTTTTGGTTAAACAAAATTAAGCCTGATTATTTATTATTTTTTCCCTAAGCGTCATTATTCCTGCAACCATATTATCCCAAGAAAACAACGATTTGTTTTTAATAACATTATTAACAAATTCAGCATATCTTTTGTTCTTGTAAAAATCGAAAATAGCGTTTGCTATTTCTTTTGGGTCTTTTTCTGTTACATAGCCCACTTTTTCATGAGGAACAATTTCTGCAAGTCCTCCAACATTTGTAACCAGCATTGGAACTTCAAACTGATAAGCAATTTGTGTAACACCCGATTGAGTTGCAGTATGGTAGGTCTGTGTAACCATATCGCATGCACAAAAATAATTTTTAACATCCTCGGAAGGAATAAAAATATCGTGAATAATTAGTCTTTCTTCAAGTCCAAATTTTTCAATAATTGAAATGTATTTTTCTTTATTTTCATAGAACTCTCCTGCAACAACAAGCTTAACATTCAAATCTTTTAACTTTTGATCTGCCAAAGCTTCAAGCATTAAATCCAGCCCTTTGTATTCTCTAACAATTCCAAAAAACAAAAGGTAATTTTCGTTTTCGTAAAAGCCTAAATTTTTTCTTGCCACTTCCATGCTTATTTTCTCGCCAAAAATATCGTAAACGGGGTGAGGAATAAAAGCTGAAGTAGGATTTTTAACAAACAATTTTAAATCTTCCTCAACCGATTTTGCTAATGCTACAAAAGCGTTGCATGATTTCAGAAAATACTTTGTAAGAAACTTGTCTCCCAAACGTTTTTCATGCGGCAAAACATTATGAGTAATAGCAATAACAGGAATTCCGGCCTTTTTCAAACTTCTTGCAATATATCCTAGTGAAGGCCCCATAAAAGGCATCCAGTAATGAATTATTGCCAAATCGGGTTTTTGTTTCTTTATTTTTTTTGCTGTTTTATGCCACGAAAGAGGATTAACAGAGCTAATGGTATTGAAAATATTTACATCAAAAGGCTTTGAACCCGATTCGCGCTGTGTTTTTCCGGGGAAAAGAAAGCCGGGATATTGCATGTAAAAAGAATGAACAAAAACTTCGTGTCCTTGTTTAATAAGCGCATTAGAAAGAGCCATATTGAAATTGGAAATTCCACCTCTTAAAGGAAATGCGGGACCTATGTTAACGATCTTCAACATTTAGCTTTTTATCGATATGATAAAAGTTTCGAATTGGAGAGTTTCTTGAAATCATTTCGCCCAAAAAGCCTCCCACAAATAGCAAAACACCAATAATCATTAATGTTAGCGATATGAAAAAATATGGACTTTCGGTAACTCTTTCAATTAAAACATTGTTATAAACAAAGTAGAGTTTTCTAATTCCAAGATAAGCAGCAGCAATAAATCCAAGAAAGAACATTAGAATTCCTAAGGTTCCAAAAAAGTGCATCGGTCTTTTTCCAAAGCGAGTCATAAAGGAAATTGACATTAGGTCGAGAAAACCGTTAACAAAGCGTTCCAGACCAAATTTTGTTGTTCCGTATTTTCGTTTTTGGTGCTGAACCGGTTTTTCACCAATTTTGGTAAAGCCTGCTTCTTTTGCCAACACAGGAATATATCGGTGCATTTCGCCGTAAACTTCAATACTTTTAATAACCTTGTTTCGATATGCTTTTAGACCGCAGTTAAAATCGTGGAGTTTAATTTTTGTTGCTTTACGGGCAGCCCAGTTATAAATTTTGCTGGTATTATTTTTAATAAAAGAGTCGTATCTGGTTTTTTTCCATCCCGAAACAATATCCAGATTTTGGTCGGTAATCATTCTGTATAATTCCGGAATTTCCTCGGGACTGTCTTGCAAATCGGCATCCATAGTAATTACCACATCTCCGTTTGCAGCAGCAAATCCAGAAAACAAGGCAGCAGATTTTCCGTAATTTCTTCTGAATTTAAGTCCTTTTAGATTAAAATCTTCTTTGGCCAGTTTTTCAATTACCTCCCACGATTTGTCGTTAGAACCGTCGTCTATCATTATTATTTCGTAAGAAAAACCATGTTCCTTCATAACCTTTTGTATCCAAGTGTGCAGTTCGGGAAGCGATTCTTCTTCGTTAAAGAGCGGTATAACAACAGAAATATCCATATTATTTTATTTCAGAATCAATAATTTGTTCGTCACCAACATTTGCAAATGGGTTAGGATTTTTTCTTTTCAAAAATAGAGAAGTAATGAGAGAAACCAAAAAGCCCATTAATAAGTTACCAAGAAAAGCAAAAATTGCAAAAAATGTAGGCGTGGCGAATTTCTTGTACATTTTTAGAGAAGTGGCAATAGTCTCCTCATCGTCGCCATTTTCAATTAAATTGTTTTCGAACTCAACAATGCTATTGGCAATAGTATCGGGTTCAATAACAGTAAGAAAAATGTAAGAAAAGAAAGCTGCAAGAACACCTGCAAAAAGAGTAATAACCACTCCGGCACCTAAAGCGCCTGAGTAAGACACAAAACCTCCCAAATTTGCCCTATATTTTCTGGTTCCCAAAACAATCCAAACAATAAGCAAACTAATGGTTAAGAAGTTTGTAAGACTAGAGTTTTCGACTTTAAGTGAGCTGTAAATTAGGCTCAAAATAATCATACTAACTCCCAGATATGCTCCATATAGCATTCCATTGTACCAAACAGATTTATTTTCTTGCATATTTTTTTTTAAAAGAACAAAGATATTTTTTTTTAGGGGTATAACGAAATAAAGTTAAAAGAATATTGAATTTATGAATTGAATGTTTGCAATCTGAGCTTGGTATGCTTGAAGAATATAATAAATTTCAGAACTTCAAAACACAAAGATTTAGATATAACTAAGTCTATAACATACCTTATCTTATAATAATCTATGTTTTTATCTGCTTCATTTTACGCTTTCATCAAATTATTTTTGTGGGCATCTTGCCTCTAAATTAGTAGGCATATTAGTTAAAAAAAAGGCCGTCTTATTAAGACAGCCCCTTTTTTTATTGAATTAGTATAAAATACTATTCCTTAATTAATTTAATAGTTTTACTAAATTCTTCATTTACAAACCTTATTAGGTAAATTCCGGGAGCATGATTAGAAATATCAATCTGACTTGTTTTATCTTCAAGTTTTCCGGCTGAAATTTGTTTACCGGTAATATCCATAATTAAGTAGTTAAAATTACCATCAGCAGATATTGTGTACAATCCATGTGAAGGATTTGGATAAACTTGAATAGTATTAAGTGAAAGATTATTTTCAACACCAGAACAAATTTCAATTGTAACAAAAACAGTGTCAATAGCTTCGCAGCCATTATTATCAATTGCTGTAACAATGAAAGCATGTGTTCCAATACCTAAGCCGGCTGAATCAACAAGTATTGTTTGACTTGTTTCTCCATTAGACCATAAATAGCTGTCAAAAACACCTGCATCTAGAATAACAGTATCTCCTTCGCAAATTGTGGTATCAATTCCAAGATTAACAATTGGTGCCTCATTTAATGTTATTGTAAAACTACAACTTGCTGTATTTCCGGCAATATCAGTTACGGTATATTCTTCAGTGGTAACTCCAATAGGGAAAGTTGAGCCGCTACCTAATCCAAGAGTTTGTAAGGTAGATACAACTGTACAATTATCCGATCCTACCGGTGCTGTGTAACTAACAATGGGTTCGCAAACAACTGTATCATTAGGGCAGGTAATTGTTGGTACTATAGCATCTGCAATAACAACATTTTGAGTTTGAGTTGAAGTATTTCCATGACCATCATCGTAAGTCCAAGTAACAACAGTTGTTCCTTGAGTAGAAATAGGTAAAGTAGCATCGTTGGTTACAGTTACAGTTCCACAATTATCTGTAGCAGTTGGAGCTGTTAACGAAACAACTTCACATTCTGCTGTAACATCAGCTAAAGTTGCAACATCCGCAACAGGAGCAGAAATGTCAGAAATAACAACATTTTGAGTTTGGGTTGAAGTATTTCCATTACCATCATTGTAAGTCCAAGTAACAACAGTTGTTCCCGAAGTTGAAATAGGTAAAGTAGCATCGTTGGTTACAGTTACAGTTCCACAATTATCTGTAGCAGTTGGAGCTGTTAATGAAACAACTTCACATTCTGCTGTAACATCAGCTAAAGTTGCAACATCAGCAACAGGAGCAGAAATATCAGCAATAACAACATTTTGTGTTTGAGTTGAAGTATTTCCGTTACCATCATTGTAAGTCCATGTAACAACAGTTGTTCCTTGAGCAGAAATTGGTAAAGTAGCATCGTTGGTTACGGTTACAGTTCCGCAGTTATCGGTTGCTGTAGGAGCTGTTAAACTTGTTACTTCACATTCTGCAGTTACATCAGCTAAAGTTGCAACATCAGCAACAGGAGCAGAAATATCAGCAATAACAACATTTTGTGTTTGAGTTGAAGTATTTCCATTACCATCATTGTAAGTCCAAGTAACAACAGTTGTTCCTTGAGTTGAAATAGGCAATGTAGCATCGTTTGTTACAGTTACAGTTCCGCAGTTATCGGTTGCTGTAGGAGCTGTTAAACTTGTTACTTCACATTCTGCAGTTACATCAGCTAGAGTTGCAACATCTGCAACAGGAGCAGAAATGTCAGCAATAACAACATTTTGTGTTTGAGTTGAAGTATTTCCGTTACCATCATTGTAAGTCCAAGTAAAAACAGTTGTTCCTTGAGTTGAAATAGGCAATGTAGCATCGTTTGTTACAGTTACAGTTCCGCAGTTATCGGTT
>JAFGXD010000129.1 GCA_016936815.1 Bacteroidales bacterium | reverse complement strand
CGACCCTGAAAGGGTCATTCAATTCAACCCATGGCACCGTCATGGGTATTTAACCATGAACCCAACCCACGGCACCGCCATAGGTATTCGACCCTAAACCCAACCCACGGCACCGTCATAGGGAATTGAGAATAATCTTGCATGTTCCAATACCGACCCTGAAAGGGTCATTCAATTCAACCCACGGCACCGCCATAGGTATTCGACCCTGAACCCAACCCTCTGCACCGCCATAGGGAATTAAGAATAATCTTGCATGTTCCAATACCGACCCTGAAGGGGTCATTCAATTCAACCCACGGCACCGTCATAGGTATTCGACCCTAAACCCACCCCACGGCACCGCCATAGGGAATTGAGAATAATCTTGCATGTTCCAATACCGACCCTGAAGGGGTCATTCAATTCAACCCATGGCACCGTCATGGGTATTTAACCATGAACCCAACCCATGGCATCGTCATGGGTATTTAACCATGAAACCACCCCACGGCACCGTCATAGGGAATTAAGAATAATCTTGCATGTTCCAATACCGACCCTGAAGGGGTCATTCAATTCAACCCATGGCACCGTCATGGGTATTTGAGAAAACCCGGCATTAAAAATAAAAAACTATTTCTCCTTTTAATAAAAAATCTTACATTTGTCTTGTTAAAGGTTCCTTAATTGGATTAAAAGGGAATGTCGTGATTCGTTTGAGTTTGTTTTCAATCGAAAATTCGACAACAGTTCCCGCTGCTGTGATCTCCATAGCTTTTCGGCATTAAGCCATTGTCTCTGTGTTTCGGGATGAGAAGGCGTCGCAAAGGGGAGTAAGTCAGAAGACCTGCCTTAACGAAAATGGTTTGTAGCCTGCGGAGAACAGCTAACTTTTACAGTTACACCAATATTCCTGCTCAACGTTTGCTGCTTAATCATAAATAGATTGTGAAATTTATTTGTTAAAGCATGATTAAAGTTTTACTTACGGTAATCTCTTGTTTATTAAGTTTTTATCTCTTTGCTCAGTATCCTCCTGCTGCCGGATTGCCGGGTTCTACTGCCATACATAAAGATTCCTCAATTATTTCGGGATGGGCAAAAACCTGTGTAGTTTCCAGAGGCTATATTAATATTGAAGATACATCTGCTACTTTTACCCTTGGCGAAATTACCTCAAACCATGTGTTTTCCGGGCACGACAGTCTTGCACTTAATTACCCGTCAAACGCCGGCTCTGTAAGTCTCGGCGATGGTGGGTATGCATTAATTACTTTTTCTTCGGCCTTAAAAAACGAAGCCGGACCCGATTTTGCCGTGTTCGAAAATGCTTTTCAATCTACATTACCCCCATATTTATACTTTCTGGAATTAGCTTTTGTTGAAGTTAGCTCCGATGGTGAGAACTTCGTTAGATTTCCCTCATATTCTCTTATTCAGGATAGTTTGCAAACCGACAGTTATGGTCAGACTAATCCCGAGCTTATACATAACCTTGCCGGAAAATATGTAGCCAATTATGGAACACCTTTCGATTTGGAGGATTTAAAAGATAGTACATCAATTAATTTAGATAGAATTACACATGTAAAAATTATTGATGTTGGCGGAACAATAAACCCATTATTTGCCTCCCGCGATTGTATGGAAAGAATTATTAACGACCCCTTTCCAACAGCTTTTGCTTCAGGAGGCTTCGATTTAAATGCTGTTGCTGCAATAAATTTTGCTAATAACGAAGGTGTTGAATTGCTTGAAAATAAACATCAACTGCTTGCTTATCCAAATCCTATTGTTTCAGGACAAACAATTTCATTAACCTTAGCCGCTTATTCAAATATTACACAAGCCGAATTTTACATTTACGATATTTCCGGATTATTGGTGAAATCTGTTAGTGGCACCATTATTAGTGAAAAAGTAAAACTGAATTTATATCTTCAACAGGGAATTTACTATGTAAAAACAAGGTTGAACGAAAATATTTTTTCATGTAAAATTATTGTTTTATAATGTTATTGCTGAAAAAATATGGCCCCCTTATTTTATTGATATTTAGTCAATTGAAACCGGCTTTTTCACAAGATTCAACTTTCCACATTAGATTAAAACAGGTTGAAATAACCGCACAAAGACCTTTAAAAGAAAAAGGTTTGATTATTACAAAAATAGACAGTACTGCTTTGCTCCAAAACATGCATAATTCCATGTCGGATTTGCTTAGTACCTCCAGCCCTGTTTTTATTAAATCCTATGGAGAATCGGGATTAGCCTCCGCATCCTTTAGAGGTACTGCAGCTTCTCATACCAAAGTAGATTGGAACGGAATAGCCTTAAATAGTCCAATGCTAGGTCAAGCCGATTTTTCGTTAATTCCGGTATTTTTTGCCGATGAGGTTAACCTATTTCATGGGGGAAGTTCTCTTGGTAACGGCTCCGGAGCTCTGGGAGGAAGCATTTCAATAAAGTCGAAAACAAACCTTAAAGAAAATAACGGAGCATACATTATTCAAAATTATGGGAGTTTTAATACATCACAGACTTTTGCAAAACTGGGCTTTGGAAATTCGCAAATTAGGGGAATAATTAGAATTTTTAAAACAATTTCCGATAACGATTTTTTGTTCTACAATACCGCAAACGGGGAATGGAATTACCAACGTCAGCAAAATGCCAATTACGAAAAACAAGGAATTTTGGGCGATTTATATTTTAATTCCGGTAATAAGAACCTTTTGTCAGCGCATTTTTGGCATCAAACTGCTGATAGAAATTTACCCGCAATAATGTCGTATCAGGGCGAGGGAAGAAACGAAAATCAATTCGACAAAGAAACCAGAATTGCAGGCAAATGGCAATATTATAACAAAAATTTTCATTCCGATTATATTTCAGGAATTTCAATATCGCATCTAACATATTTCCTTGCCAATAACACTCCCGGCGGCTATCTGCTAAACTACCATTCCGAAAGCAACACCTTAGGTTTGTACAATAATTATGTAGCCGAATATTCCTTTAATTCAAAAACTATAATAAAAGCAAGTGCAAACTTAAATTACTATAAAGCAGAATTTATTGACAAAAAGTTGGAAACAGGCTACTCCGCCACCCGTACAGAAGCAGGAAGTGGAATTAGTCTTCACAGGGAAATTAAGCAGTGGTTTTCAACATTTTTACTTCTTAGATTAGAAATTAGCAATGGTAAAAACCTTCCCTTAATGCCATCAACCGGACTTGAATTTGTGCCTTTTAAGCAAAAGGATTTCGTAATAAAAACTTCATTTACAAGAAATTATCATCAGCCAACATTAAACGATTTATTTTGGATTCCGGGCGGAAATCCCAATCTTAAACCCGAGAAAGGCTATACAGGAGATTTGTCGTTGTGGTACGGTCTTAATATTGCAAAAAATATAATTGTTAAACCCGAAATTACCGCTTATTACTCAAAAATTAGCGATTGGATTGTTTGGCGTCCGGGCGATTACAGATTCTGGCAGGCCGAAAATATTCAAACCGTTTGTGCCAGAGGTTTTGAAACAAAATTAAGTACTAAAATAAATAAACCCGGAATAAAATACAGTATGTCAGCCGGCTACAACTATACTCGCACAACAAATCAGGAAAATGAAAATATAGAAGCAAATTATAACAAGCAATTAATTTACATTCCCATACATTCGGCCAACTCTACTATAAAACTCAGCCTGAAGAAAAACTTCTTGATTTACGGATTTTCCTATACAGGCGAACGATTTACTACCTCAAGCAATGAAACTGAAAGACATTCCTTGCCGGGATATTCATTGCACAATATTTTAATTGGCAGAAATATTAAAATTATGCAATTGCCTGTTGAATTTCAGTTTAGAGTTAATAACTTATTCAATACAAGTTATCAAGCAATATTATGGCGAGCAATGCCGGGAAGAAATTATTTGCTTACTCTAAAAGTTTCCTTTGAGAAAAAAACAAAAACCGACAATTTTTCGGAAAATATTGAAAGCAAAAAATAATAGGCTTATGAACCAAAAATTAGAAGGTATTTTAAAAATTAAATTTAGGCTCATAATTAAATTACTTTTTGTAACACTAATATTATCAAGTATTTATTCCTGTAAAAAAGAAAAGCCTGATCCTATTCAAACTTACAAGAAACAAGATGGGGTTTTTATTTGTAACGAAGGGAATTTCACTTTTGGCAATGCCACTCTCTCATTTTTCGATCCAAATAAAAAGGAAATTTTCAATCAGGTTTTTATTAACGCTAATTCTTTCCCGGTAGGAGATATTTTACAATCTGTTTCAGTTTTTGAAAAGAAAGCCTATTTGCTGGTAAATAATTCGGGTAAAATATTAATAATTAATGCTGATGATTTCACGCACCAGGGAACAATTTCGGGTTTGGTTTCTCCTCGTTATATGGTTTTTGTGAATTCTGAAAAAGCCTTTGTAAGCGACCTTTACAGTAAGAGCATATCAATTATTAACCCAACAACATTAGAAATTACCGGAAATATTAACATTGGTTGCTCAAGCGAACAAATGATAATAATTGATGATTATTTGTATGTTACAAGCTGGTCGTATAACAATAAGCTTTTCAAAATAAATATAAACAACCATTCTATAACAGATTCTTTGGATTTACAAATGCAGCCCAATAGTTTAGTAAAAGACAAAAACAATAAGCTTTGGGTTTTATGCGATGGCGGAATAGATGGTCAGGCAGGCCTAAGCAAAATTAACCCTGCAAATATGGATATTGAAAAGAATTTCCTCTTTTCAGGAACCCAAAATTCGCCCACAGAGTTGAAAATTAACGGAAGCGGCGATAGTCTATTTTATATTAATAGTAGCTGGAATACCTCACAAAGTATTTCAGGAAACGGAATATGCATAATGAGTATTGAAGACGAAAGCCTTCCGACAAGCACAATAATTCCCGAACAAAACAGATTATTTTTTGCTTTGGGAATAGACCCCATTAGCTCCATAGTTTATATTAGCGATGCAAAAGATTTTATGCAGAAAGGCTGGATTTTTCGTTATAAACCCAGCGGCGAAATTATTGATTCCTTTAAAGTTGATATTGTACCCGGAGATTTTTGTTTTAAAACCAAATAAACTAATCCAATAACAATTTTCTGTCTTCAACCAAAACCCAATTTCCCCAAAAACCGAAAAAGCTTATCCTATAATAGCTACGGGGTTTAACTCGCAGTATTTGTGGGGTTGTGCGTTTTTAAACCGTGATTATAAATTAATGAATTAAATACTACTTTTTTTAGCGGACAACAGTTTTTTTTATTATTAATATTTTAATTGAGATTTTGTAAAATCTTCCCCAAAATAAATATAAAAGGAGTAAACGATTAAAGCCAAAAAAATTGTTTTATCAAATTCCAATATTAATTTTGCTTTTATTATTTTTTATTTGGTACGGTTTAAATAATTCAATTATTTAATTAATCTATATGAATAATGTACTCATTCTGCTCGATGAATTGTCGGTGTGGAAACCCTTCTATGAAACAAAAAGCATTATCTCCGTTTCGGACTATTTGCAGAATAAATCAATAGACAATACTTCAAAACTTGTTATTAACCTAAGTGGGAATTTTTCCTATAATTCGGAAGGATATTATTGTTCGCTTTTGGCTCAGGCAAGAGGCGATAAGGTTATTCCCGGGGTTGAAACTCTTAACAAACTGGAAACTGAAACAGGAATTAGATTAGATCAGCACCTGCATAAACTTTGCTGGCAATGGATTCAGAAAAATAATATTACGGACGAAATTTGGTCAATCGACGTATTTTTTGGTACCTGCAAAGAGAAAGGTCTTGAGAAAGTTGCCCGATATATTTTCGATAACTACCCCTGTCCCTTGCTTAGAGTTAGTTTCAACAATAAACAAAGAAATCAGATTGAAAAAATTAAAACAGTTAAACTAGCTGAACTCGACGATGTTCAACAAGATTTTTTTGCAGAAGCTCTAGATAATTTTAATAAGAAAGTTTGGAGAAACCCTCGTTCGGCCAAGTCGCCGCGGTATAATCTGGCAATTTTTCATAACCCAAACGATAGTTTTCAGCCAAGCAATAAGAAAGCTTTGATGAAATTTGTGGAAATTTCGAAACGCATGAATATTAATGCGGAGCTTATTACCGAGGAAGATGTTACCAGATTAATGGAGTTCGATGCTCTTTTTATCAGAGCCACAACTTCGCTAAATCATATTACCTACTATCTTTCGCAAAAAGCTAAACAGGCCGATATGGTGGTAATTGACGATCCTCTGTCGATTATTCGTTGTACAAACAAGGTTTTTCTTAACGAACTGCTTATTAAAGAAAACATTCCGGCACCAAAATCAAAGTTAGTATTTAAATCGAACTCCAATAATTTTAACGAAATTGCAGAGAAACTTGGAAGTCCTTTTATTATTAAAATTCCGGATGGTTCTTTTTCTCATGGAATTAAGAAAATTACTAACGAAAACGATTTAAAGGAAAATCTTGATTTGCTTTTCGAAAATTCTTCAATTCTTTTAGCTCAGGAATATATTCCTACCGATTTCGACTGGAGAATTGGAATACTTAACGGAGAACCGCTTTTTGCCTGCAAATACTATATGGCCAGGGGTCATTGGCAAATATATTACCACCCTATTAAAGGGAAAACTAAATGCGGCGATTTCGAAACAATTCCAATTTATCAGGTGCCAAAAATTGTTCTAAAAACTGCCATTAAAGCAACATCCTTTATTGGAAAAGGGCTATATGGAGTAGATTTAAAAGTAGTTGACGAAAAAGCTGTTGTAATTGAAATTAACGATAATCCAAATATTGACTACGAAATTGAAGACGCTATTTTGGGCGACGAACTTTATTACAGGATAATTTCCGAATTTGTTAGAACTCTTGAATCGAAACACCGACATGATGTCCGATAAAATACTAATAGAGAAAGCTGAATTTTCTGATTTAAAAGAAATTGTTGATATTGAAAATGCCAGCTTTACAACCGACAAATTTTCTTCACGTCAGTTTGCTTATTTACTAAGAAAATCGAAGGCAAAGTTTTTTAAAGCGGTTTCAGGAGAAAAAATTCTAGGTTACATTATTCTTCTTAAACCAAAAAATGCCAAAAAACTGAGGCTTTATTCCATTGCTGTTCATCCAAATGCCAGAGGAAAAGGGCTTGCTCAAATGTTAATGGACAAAACTTTGGAAACAGCAAAAAAGCTTAATTGCCAAGGCATTAAACTTGAAGTTAGGCCAAATAACCTAAGCGCAATAAGTCTTTACAAAAAAAATGGCTACTGTGAAAAAGGAAAAATAGAATCATATTATTCCGATGGTAGCGAGGCATTGATAATGGAATTAAAATTGAAAGTTCGATAGTTTGATAGCTCTTGCTGAGCACTCTATCAAACTATCAAACTATCAGACTATCAGGCCATCCTCTAACCTTCTCTAATTATGGTTTATAAACTACAAATTGGAAGTAAGTTTGTGTAGGATTTCCGGAAGTATCGTAAACAGATATAATCAGATTTCCTCCGGCGCTACTTGTTTCAAAAAACCTTGGTCCGTATGCACCTGTTACATTTGTAATATAGTCATTCCAAAAATAACTTTCACTTGCAATTGTTATTTCGTATCTGCTTAAAGATGCATTCCATACACATGAAATATTTCCCGAGCTTGTTTCAATTGTTCCATCTTGGGCAATAAAACCATAAGCAATAGGAACCAAATTTGCCGAACCGGTTGAAGGTCTGTTTAGCTCGCTATTTATTGTAAGCGTTGTTGTTACAGGATTTGTAATATATCCGGCATCGTTTGTTAAGTCCGAAATTACAAGCGGAATTGTAGGTTTGTTTGACAAATCGTTGTAGTTACCACTAAAATCATCAGAGGCATCTGTATCCCAGCCTAACATTTCGGGAGTATTTATTAATGAGTTGTAATCACCATCGAAGTCGTTTGAAGCGTCGGTATCCCAACCGGTAAAATCAGGAGCATTAACAAGAGATGTGTAATCTCCGTTAAAATCGTCGGCAACATTATTATCGTATCCTGAAAGATCCGGGGTGTTAATAAGTGAGTTGTAGTCTCCATCGAAATCGTCGGAAGCATTTGTGTCGTAACCACTTAAGTCGGGAGCATTGGTAAGGTCGTTATAGTTTCCGCTGAAAACATTTTCTGCTGTTTTGGCGTGCATTGCATAAGGAACAGAAAGAAGCTGACTTGTACTCATGTGTTCATAATCGCTTCCGCCCTCATCGTCCATTTCAACTTTTACAAAATAGATGTCAGACGACCAATTGATTGTAGATAAATCGCCGGCAATTAGATTTCCAGCCCCAATGTTAAAACTTATTAATCCAAAATTGTTAGTTAGTAAACTATGTGTTTCAGAAAATACTTCGCTACCGGTTTCATTACCTTGCAAAACGGAAATTCTAAAAGCTACTGTTTCGTTGCTAATTGGATTACCATCGTTAGTTCTTGCTACGGCCTGATATTTAAACATATAGGGAGTTTGTGCATTAATATTGCTTATTAAGGCAATTGCAACAATAATTA
Organism: Bacteroidales bacterium; assembly: GCA_016936815.1. GTDB lineage: Bacteria > Bacteroidota > Bacteroidia > Bacteroidales > GWF2-38-335 > GWF2-38-335. The sequence goes on along the minus strand of JAFGXD010000129.1, from coordinate 7,531 downwards.
GTGTAAATAATCTTTTCATTTTATTAAGTATTAATAGGTTATAAAATATTAGTTTAATTTTTCTATTTTGAATGATTTAAAATATTTTTCGTTTTTTGAGATAGTTTTCAAGTAATAAGTTCCTCCGGGCAGATTACCTAAATAGAATTGAGTAAGAGCTTGATCTTTTGGAATTAACTGTATTTCAATCATTGCTCCTTTAGAATCAAGAAGTTCTACAATCATTTCTGTTTCCGAATTAATTAGTTTAACATTTACAAAATCTATTGAAGGATTTGGAAATACGCTAACTGATATTTCTTTAAATGGAGCTTCAACAATTTCGGTAACAGAAATGTTTGGCTGTTGAAAACCTTGGGTAAGGGATTCATCTGTGGAGGTTTCGGTAACAATATCGCCAATTGTATATGATACTGAAGAGTTTGTTCCTTCACCAAAACCTCCCGATGAAGAAATAATTTCCTGAGTGTTTTGTGCAAAAACAAAGACCGGCAGCAGGAAAAGAAATGCAATAATTTGTGTTTTCATGTTTGTAAAATATTTGATTATGAGTCAAATGTACAACAGCAAAACACAGCAGAAAAGTACTATAGAGTGAATGGCAGGATAAAATGAGTGAGCGGCGGCAATGAAAGATTTAGTGGGAAACGACTTTTTAATTAAATAGATTTTAAAGCCATAATAAATTCATCTTTTCTTCTTCTGGACACCTCAACTTGCGAGTTGTCTTCCATAATTACATATCCTCCTTCGCCTTTTATGTATTGCTTAACGAATCTTAAATTTATTAGGTGCGACTTATGAACCCGAAAGAAACCAACATCGGATAAAATATCGTCGTAGTCTTTTAAAGTTTTGGTTACCAGTATTTTTTGTTTGTTTTGAAGAAAAATATTTGTATAGTTGCTATCAGATTCACATCTAATAATATCGTCGATTTTAACCAACAGAATTCCATTTGAAGAAGGAAGTGCAAGTTTTTCAACAGATTTGCGGTTAGAAAGCAAAGCTTCCAGTTTTTTTTCTATTTCCGAAAGTCGGTCGTCTTTTTTTACTTTTGAAATGGCTTCAACAAGCAAATCGGGATCTATTGGCTTTAGAATATAATCTATAGCGCTGTATTTAAAGGCTTTAATGGCGTGCTGATTGTAGGCGGTGACAAAAATAACTTTGAAATCCATTTTTGGAAGTTTCTCCAGTAAGTCGAACCCTGTACCATCGGGCAAGTTAATATCTAGAAGAATTAAGTCCGGAGAATTTAAGATAATGGCCTCTAAACCTTCTTTTACACTTTCGGCCTCTCCAACTATTTCTACATTAGAGCAGTATTTATTAATGAAATTTCTCAGGGTTTTTCTTCCCTGCATTTCGTCATCTATAATTATTGTTCTTATCATACTTCTAAAATCTAAATTTCCTTAAAAGGAATATCAATTTCCACTCTTGTTCCACAGGGATTATTATTTTCAAATAGGTCTATAATTTTTACATTCAATTGTTTACCACTTTCTTTTGTTAATAATTCCAGTCTTTCTTCTGTTACCTTAATTCCTAAAGACTCATGCTTTTTTTCTTTCTTAATTTTTGCTGATTCGCTTCGTCCAATGCCATTATCAATCACAGAGCATTTAATAATATTACCTAAAAGCTTAAAATTGACAATTATTAGACCCATTTCATCTTTATTTTGAATTCCATGAATTATTGCATTTTCAATATATGGTTGAATTAGCATTGGAGGAATTGTAAAAAACTCGTAATCAATATTATCATCCGACTCAATTTTATATTCAAATTTATTATTGAAACGAAGTTTTTCCAAGCCAATATATAGCTCCAAAGTTTCTAATTCCTTTTCAATAGAAATATATGATTTTCTGGAATTTTCGAGAATATTTCTAATAAGCATTGCAAATTTTGAAAGATATTTTTCGGCTCTATAAGCGTCGTTTTCAGAAATATAACTCTGAATTGAATTCATTGAATTAAAAATAAAATGGGGATTCATTTGCGATCGCAACATTCCTGTTTCCAATTCTAAACTTTTCTTTTCTATTTGGTTTCTTTTTCTCTTATTTTGTAGTCTTATTAGGAAGAAAACCAATAATGAAATTGCGAAAAACCCAACGAAGGAAATTATTAGAATTAGGTTAAAATTTCTTTCTCTATAAATTTCAGATTCCTGTTTTTGAATTCTAAGTTCATTTATTGCCCTTAGGTTTTCAAGGTTGTTTATTTTAAGCTCTTTTTGTTCAAGTTCGTAAATTGCTTCCAGTTCCGAAATACGATTAAGGTTTTCGGTATTAATAATTTCACCTTCAATCTTAATAAATTTCTTAATAAATTCTACTGAAGATTTAAAATCACCAAAACCTTCGAAGTGTTCAGCAAAGGCTTTATAAGTTTCCTTAATTAATTCAGGAGATTGAATTTCCTGAGCAATTGCCAATGCTGTATCGAGATAAGCTTTCGAAAGTTGTTTTTTGTCAATTTTGGTGTAAAGGTTGCCTAAATTTATGCAAATAATGGCTTTATTGTTTTTGTCATTTGTGCTTAAATTGTTCTTAAGCCCCATTAGATAATACTTTTCAGATTCCAAATATTTTCCTAGTTCATAATAGGTTATGCCTATATTATTGTAGGTTAATTCAAGTCCCGACAAATCGTTAAGTTCTTTTCGAATTTGTACAGAAAAATTAAGATTTTCAAGAGCTTTAGTGTAGTTTTTTAAATCGAAATTTACTAGGCCTAAATTTTGACTACTAATTCCCAAATTGTATTTGTCGCCAATTTCTGTATAAATTTTGCCGGATTTTTCGAAAAATTCCAAGGCCTTTTCATATTTTTTTTGAGCTCTGTAAACCAGCCCAATATTATTGTATGAGCTGGCCTCACTTGCTTTTATTTTAAGTTTTTTAGATTCAGATAAAGCGGCAAAATAATAATCGCTGGCTTTATTATATTGCGACATATAGTAATATGTGTTTCCAATATTTACTAAAACAGAGAATTTGCTGTTGTTGTCTTTTATTTGCTCGATTAATGCAAGCGATTTTTTATAGGCAATTAATGCCTGAGGGTAATTGCTTTTAATGTTATATACAGTTCCTAAATTATTATAAATAAAAGCTAAGCCTCTAAAATCTTCGGTTTCCTCATAAATTGTTTTTGCGAGCTCGTAATTGTAAATTGCCGAATCAATATTATTGGTCATTTTATTTGCTATTCCAATATTTACATAGCAGGAAGCCGTTTTGCTTTTGTTGTTAATAATAATTGACTTTTTTAAAGCTTTTTGGTAATAAATGAGGGCTTCTTGGTAATTCCCATTGTACTCGTTGGCAATTCCTAAATTTGTGATAGCATTTATCCAACCTTCATCATCATTGGTTTTTTCGCAAAGATCAATAGCCTGTTTAGCTAACGAAATACTCTTGTCAATATCGAAATACAAATACTTTTCCGACAAAGAATTTAGAATCTTTATCTTTTCTTTGCCCGATGATTTATAAAGCAAATTTTCGAGGCTGTCTATTTCTTTATTTGCCTGTGTATTAAAAAGAAAAGAGAAAAAAATAAATAATAGAATAAAGTGTTTCAAATGCAACAATTTTTTCTTCAAGATATATTTTGTTTTGTTAGCTAATGAGTTCGGAAATTTCTCCAAATTAACTTAATTAAATTCCATTAGTTTTCGAAAAACAAAAAAAGCATATTATTCTAAACAATTAACATTGCATCTCCATAAGTGCCAAAGTAGTATTTTTCCTTAATTGCAACCTTATAGGCTTCCATTAAATTGTCGTATCCGGCAAAAGCACAAACCATCATAAATAATGTTGAAAGCGGCAAATGAAAGTTAGAAACCATGCTGTTGGCAACGCTAAAATCGTATGGAGGAAAAATAAATTTATTTGTCCATCCGTCGAAAGGTTTCAAATAGCCATCGGTTGAAACTGAGCTTTCCATGGTTCGCATAACGGTTGTGCCTACTGCGCATACATTCCTTTTGGCTTCTCTGGCGGCATTAACAACTTTTACAACATCTTCGGAAATAACAATTTGTTCCGAATCCATTTTGTGTTTGGTTAAATCTTCAACATCAACAGAACGGAAATTTCCTAATCCTGCATGCAAAGTAACATAACCAAAGTTAACTCCTTTTATTTCAAGTCTTTTCATTAGTTCCCTGCTAAAATGCAAACCTGCAGTTGGTGCAGCAACAGCGCCTTCGTGTTGTGCAAATACAGTCTGATATCTTTCTCTGTCTTCGGGTTCAACGTCACGATTAATGAATTTTGGCAGTGGAGTTTCTCCCAACTGATATAAAGTTGATTTAAAATCCTCGTAAGAACCATCGAATAAGAATCTTAATGTTCTTCCTCTTGATGTTGTATTGTCGATTACTTCGGCCACTAACATATCGTCTTCGCCGAAATATAGTTTATTTCCAATTCTAATTTTTCTTGCGGGATCTACCAAAACATCCCATAAACGTTGTTCGCGATTAAGTTCTCTTAGTAAAAATACTTCAATTTTGGCTCCGGTTTTTTCTTTATTTCCGTAAAGTCTTGCAGGGAAAACTTTGGTATTATTAAAAACCATTACGTCTTTATCGTCAAAATAGTTTATTATCTCCTTAAACTGAAGATGCTCAATTTTTCCTGAATTTCTGTGCAAAACCATTAATCTTGATTCGTCGCGGTTGTCTTTAGGATGTGACGCTATTAATTCATCAGGCAGATTGAACTTAAACTGAGATAATTTCATACTTTATTTTATTTATAATTATTAAAAAAATATTTTGCCTCATTGATACGGCGATTATACAAAAAAAGTTATGCCTTGTCAAGGATTTCTTCAAAATCTTTTATACTTATTGCATCTTTTAACATAAAATCTCCAATTCGGGTTCTGCATAAATTAGCAAGATGTGCTCCCGAATTTAGAGCTTTTCCCAGATCTACAGCCAAAGAACGAATATATGTTCCTTTGCTGCACGAAACTCTTATTGTAAAATCAGGCAATTCAACAGAAACTAATTCTATTTCATGAATTGTTACTAAAGTTTGCCTCATTTTTACTTCTATATTTTTTCTTGCCATTTTATAGGCACGTTCACCGTCTATTTTTTTTGCAGAATATACCGGAGGGGTTTGCAGAATTTCCCCTTTAAACTCTGAAAGTTTCTCCCTAATTAGCTCTTCGGTAACATGTTGGTAGCTAAAAAGTTCATCCGGTTCGGTTTCCAAATCACACGATGGGGTTGTTGCTCCAAGCCTTACTTTGGCTATATATTCCTTCTCTAATCCTTGATAATTATCTATGTTTTTTGTTTCCCTTCCGGTGCAAACAATCATTAATCCGGTAGCTAGCGGGTCTAAAGTGCCGGCATGACCAACTTTTATTTTCTTTATATTGAATGTTCTCTTTATTTTGTTCCGAATTTTGTTAACAACATCAAATGAAGTCCATTCAAGAGGTTTATCAATCAACAATATTTTACCTTCCAAGTATTCCATTAAACAACCTGTAAATCAATTCCTAAAGCCACTAAAACTAATATTGTTAAGCCTAAAATAATTCTGTAATATCCAAAAATTTTAAATCCATATTTTGTAAGAAAGTGAATAAAGGATTTTATTGCAATTAAAGCAACAAAAAAGGCTACAATATTTCCAATAATTAATACAGTTAAATTTTCGCTGGTTATTGCTTCATAATTTTTTGTGAGCTTGTATGCAGATGCAGCAAACATGGTAGGGACAGCGAGAAAAAATGAAAACTCTGCCGCTGTTTTTCTATTTAGTTTTTGTGTCATTCCTCCAATAATTGTAGCGGCAGATCTTGAAACACCGGGAATCATGGCTATTACCTGAAACAATCCAATTTTAAAAGCCTTTGGATAGTTAACCTCCTGATTTTCATCAGGCTTTTTAAACCAATTATCAACAAAAACCAAAATAATTCCACCCAAAACCAAAGAAACGGCAACCACAACAACGTTTTCAAGCATACTATCTATATAATCTCCTGCCAAAAGGCCAATAACAGCAGCAGGAATAAAAGCAATAAAGAGTTTGTAGTAAAAATTTATTGTTTTAAAAAACCTTTTCCAGTAAAGAACAATAACCGATAAAATTGCTCCAAATTGAATGTTTATTACAAAAGCTTTGGTAAAATCTGTTGATTCCATTCCGAGCAACTTTTCTGTTATAATCATGTGTCCGGTTGATGAAACAGGTAAAAATTCAGTAATGCCTTCCACTACTGCAATAATAATGGCTTCTAACCAATCCATAAAAAAAACTGTTGTAAATATTACTCCTGATTAGTTTTTGGTTTTCTCATTATTACCCAAATAATAAAACCATATCCACCTAAGACAATTATTGGAGCCAGAGTAATTCTTCGGTGACTAAAAACTTCTTCATTAAAAGTATTTGGGTCGCTTGGAGCTCCTCCCGACATTAGTAAAAAACCAACTACAAGAACTAAAACTCCTATTGCAAGATATATGTAAGATTTCTTATCGAAAATAAAACCACCGGAATTCTTTCCTCCTTCTTTTTTCATGTTAATTTGTTTTAAAAGTATAGATTGTCTTTCTTAATATTTATGTATTTGTTAACCGAGAAAAATGTTGAAAACGTTGAAATTACAACCCCTAAAACCAATACTAATCCAAATAAAATTCCAATGATGTCGTATTGTTCAAGACTTATTATTTCCATAAAATTTCTGTGCATTAAATAAATTACGCCTGAAAGCATAATTATTGCCAGCAAAGCACCGTAAACACCCTGTAAAAGCCCCTGCAATAAAAATGGTTTACGAATAAAAGCTTTGGAAGCTCCAACAAGTTGCATGGTTTTTATAATAAATCGCTTTGAGTAAACCGAAAGCCTGATAGTGTTATTAATGAGCATAAATGAAATAAATAGTAAAATAGCTGAAAAAACAAGAATATAGAAGCTTATATTCATTATGTTGGTATTTACTTTATCCAGCAAATCTTTGTCGTATCTAATACTTTTTACAAATTTACTGTTGCTTGAAGCGCTTAATTCGTTTTTTATTGATTCTATTTTTTCAGGACTTACAAAGTCAGCATTAAGCTTAACATCAATTGAATGTGGAAAAGGATTGTTGTCTAATACTTCGTAAATATCTTCTTCAAACATATCTTTGTAAATAACAACCGCACTATCTTTGCTAATCAAATGTATTTCTCTAACAAAATCTTTGCGTTGCAAATTGCTGTAAAACTGAAGAAAATCTCCCGATTCAATATTAACATCATTTTTTAGAATTACGGTAAAACCAAAATTTTCTTTTACGTAATTAGATAGTTTATTTGTGTTTAAAACAAGATATCCAATTAAGCCAAGTAAGAATAATACCATGGAAATTGAAAACACAGAAGTTACGTAATAACTTCTTATTCTGCGTCTTGTATATTTTTCTTCTTTTTTACCCATTGCTTTTTTTACAATCCGCTAATATACAAATATTAGTTAAACTTATTTAT
>JAFGXD010000128.1 GCA_016936815.1 Bacteroidales bacterium | reverse complement strand
AATTTTCTCTTTTAATAACAATATGGTTATCAACATTTAAGAAGTTTAATTTCTTGTCTTTAAAAATTTTACCAAGAGCCTCTTCAACGGTTTTATTTTTAATTTTAATGCTAATTATTTCTTTATTGTTTAAAATATTGTTTGAATAGGAAAAGGGGCTTCCGGTAATATCTTCTATAAGGTGCAAAACACTATCAATAGGTTGATTTTTTATACTGAATGAAATAGTTTTTTCAAGAGGATTTTGAGCCTTTAGTATTAGGCTTGCGCTAATTAAGCATAGAAACAGTAGTATTTTGGTAAAATTTTGTTTCATTGCCGGCTAAGATATGCAGATTATTAGCAACCTCCCCCTTTGAGAATTATTTTTTGACCGGACTTTTGAATTTCGAAGTCAAAGTTTGCTTTTAAGAGATTAAGAACAGTTTCAAGAGGTGTGTTATCAAAACTTGTAGTAAGTCGGCAGTCGTTTGTATTTTTATTCTCTATAACTATTTCGCAATCGTAAGCTTTGTTAATGGTTTTAATTACTTTACTAAGTTTTTTATCGCTAAAAACCATTTTCTTTGTTTTCCATGCCAGATAGTTATCGTCTTCTATATTACTTAGGTTAATAGTTCCATTTTTCTTATTGTAAAAAGCCATTTCGTTTGGTCCAACAAGCTGTTTGTTCTTTTCATCGTTTTTGTGATAAAGAGATACTTGCCCTTCTTTTACTACTAAAGTAAAATTTTCATCCTCATCGGAATTTACGTAAAAAGAAGTACCTAGAACTTGAATTCTAAGATCTCCTGATTGCACCACAAAAGGTTTGTTAGGATTTTTGCTTATTTCCAAATAGGCTTCACCCTTAAGATTTACAGCTCTTATGTCATCGTCAAATTTGTCGGGATATTCAAGAATTGAATTTTTATTAAGGGTTATTTTAGAACCATCGGCCAATAATATTTCTTTAGGGCCTTTTTCAACATTGGCAAATTTGCTGTTTGTTTGCGATTTAGTAATGTCTAAAATATAATATGCAAGAAAAGCTGCTACGGCAATAACAACAAAGGAAGCAGCAATTTTTACGGGAGTCCAAAATTTACCCTTGTTTTTGTTTTGATATTTTTCTGAGAAATCAATCTTTGAAGATAGTTTATTCCACTCAGCATTTAAATCGGGTTCAAATATATCTTTTATTTTAGCCGATTGATCCCACAATTTTTTGTAATCTCTGAAAAGCAAGTAGTTATCGCTGCTTTCGGCTTTCCATTTTTCGAGTTGTTGCAACTCGCTATGGTTAGCTTCTCCGGCAAGGAATCTTGCTATTAAATCTTCAATATGTAGGTTTTTTTCTTCCATTTGTTATTAATACACTCAAATTTTGCTTTACCCCTAAAATATTTTGTTTTTTTTTGTTATGAATAATATATATGCAGAAACGTAGGTGGCCAATTGTTCTCTTAGGGTTTTTAGAGCTTTACCCATTTGAGCTTCTACAGTTTTAATTGAAATATTTAATTTACTGGCTATTTCGTGGTATTTAAGCTCTTCAAATCTACTCAATAGAAAGATTTCTCGGCATCTATCAGGTAAAGAATCTATTGCTTTTTTTATTTTATTTTCTAACTCAATTTCCTGAAGTTTATCTGATGCATCCCAATCGAAATGTTCGTCAAGTTTCTCTATGTCAACATTTTCCTTATCGAATTTTTTGTTGTCGCGAATATAATTTAAACAACGATTATGAACAGATGTGAACAAATATGACTTAAGGTTTCTGTTCATATCCATTTGTTCCCTTTTCTCCCAAAGATTAATAAAGACATCATGTACAATCTCAGAAGCGGTGTCCTTGTCTTTAATAAATTTGCGGGCATATATGCACAAAGAAGCAAACCAGGTCTTGAAAAGTTCTTCAAAACCTGATTTATCTAAGGTTTTATGTGCAATTAAAAGGCTCATATTATTTGACGCATCCAATGGCCATTTTTTCAATCTCTAGCTCAGTTAGTTTCATTACATCAATTGGATTTGGATATTTCTTCATAATTTTTTCTGCCATGCAGGAACAATATGCTTCTGCATCAATTCCCGAATTTTCGTCAACGCCTCCAATACAGGCCGTCATAAATTCATTCATTTCTTCCTTAGTCCAACTGTTTAGGTTATCAATTTCTCCCTGCATATCCCTATCTTGGAGAGTAAGATTATGTTTTTCTGTGAATTTTTTTTGAGCTTTTTGATATATTTCATCATAAATTTTTTCTTCATCTCTAACAGATTTATCTATTGCAGACATTTTGTCTATATCCTCTTCAGTTATTAAATCTTCTTCTTTTGAAATTATTTCAAACATTTCTTTGTACTGCTTTTTCATTATTCTCGAATAAAATGAAAATAGTTCAAGAGCAGCCTCCCGTAATTCCGTAGATCCTTTAAAACCTTTAACATCCTTTATTTCCTTTATTGAGCTTTCGCAAAGTTCAATCATTTCATCAAGAAAGTCATTTATTTCTTCTTTTGTTGAATTTTTTGCTACGTCACCTATTTGAATAATCATTTTAAGCAAGCGATTTTGATGTTGCACAAAAAAATCGCCATATTTTACAGGGTCAGTATAGCTAATATCAATATTTCCTTCATTATTAATTTTTTCAACTGAATCATTAGTGTTTTTGTCGGAGTTTTCTTCTGTATTCTTATTTTCACATGAAGTGATAAAAACAAAAGCACTTAAAAATAAAGATAGAATAATTAATTTCATGCGAATTAATTTAATGGTTAATTACAGGAACAAAGAAAAAAAAAAAACTTATACCTTTTGTATAAATAAGTCAAATATTGAGGATATGTTGGTTTTTTTGTTCTAATGAGCTTTTTTTATTCGTTAAGTACTTTTTTTTGGAAAACTCTATACTTGTATCAAATGAATATTTTCCCCGAAAAAATACTATTTTTGCAGAATTACTGTTATATACCTGTTTGAAAAAATTTATTGCCATATTGTTTACTTCTCTTGTTTTTGCAGGTTTTTCGCAAAGAACAGGAGCCTTGAATTTACCCAAATACGATTACAACCCTCTACATTTTGGTTTTACTTTGGCTCTAAATAGCATGGATTTTACTATTAGAAATTCAGGCGATTTTTTTACTCTAGACTCAGTGTATTCAATTGAAAATAAACCTCATGTAGGCTTTAACTTAAACATTGTTTCTGACCTAAGAATTAGCGAAAATCTTACTTTACGCTTCCTTCCGGGCCTGGATTTTGGTCAGCGCGATATGGAGTATATTATTCCCTATTCAGATACAAGTTTGCGGAGACATGTCATGAAAATTGAGTCTATTTTTCTGGATTTTCCTCTTGAAATAAAATACCGGGCACAAAGAATTAGCAATTATCGTCCTTATTTACTTACCGGTGTTGCTTATAAATTCGATTTGGCGGCACAAAAAAAGGTTAAAGAGGAAGAAAAACCTAAAAATAGACTTGTTCGTTCCGATGTTTATTACGAATTTGGGTTTGGTGTTGATTATTATTTGCCATATTTCAAATTTTCAACAGAACTCAAATTTGCAGTTGGTATTTTTGATATTCTTAAAAGAGAAAATTCCCAATTTACTAAGGCTATCGAGCGAATGAACTCAAAAATGATCGTTCTTTCTTTCCACTTCGAATAATATTACATGTATAAAAAACTCGACTTTATTGTTACACCACTTCAAGCTTATTCCGAGAAGGAACTGCTTTCAGCATTAGCGAAAAATTTAAAAATCTCTGAAAACGAAATCTCTGAATATAGAATTCTTAGAAAATCTATTGACGCAAGAAGCCGTGAAATTAAGATTAATCTTGGGGTTGAGGTTGGCATAAAGGAAAAGTTGCCTAAAGCCGAAATTCATACTCCTTTGCAAAATAATGTTGTTAATGCAAAACAGGTTATTGTTGTTGGTTCAGGGCCTGCAGGTCTTTTTGCTGCACTTAGGTTAATTGAACATGGCATAAAACCTGTAATAATTGAAAGAGGAAAAGATGTTCATCAAAGAAAACGTGATATTGCTGCAATAAACCGTCAACATATTATTCCCGAAGATTCTAATTATTGCTTTGGCGAAGGTGGTGCCGGTACTTTTTCTGATGGAAAACTCTATACCAGATCGAAAAAAAGAGGTGATTTGCAGAAAATTCTTTCTTTTCTAAATTATTTTGGTGCTTCAGAATCTATTCTTTACGAGGCTCATCCTCATATTGGTTCCGATAAATTGCCGGGTATTATTGAAAAAATTAGGGAGTTTATTATTCAATCGGGTGGCGAGGTTCATTTTTCAACTCGTGTAAGCGATTTAATTATTTCCGATAATAAGATTAAAGGAATTATTAGTTCCAACGGAGACAAAATATTCGGCGAGGCTGTGGTTTTGGCAACCGGACATTCTGCAAAAGATATTTATTTTATTCTCGAAAAGAATAATATTTCCTTGGAATTTAAACCCTTTGCTTTGGGCGTTAGAGTTGAACATCCACAAGAATTAATAGACAATATTCAGTACAACGGTAATCCTGATTATTTGCCTGCTGCCTCATACAGTTTGGTAAGCCGGGCAGGCGATAGAGGTGTGTATTCGTTTTGCATGTGCCCCGGAGGTTATATTGTTCCTTCTGCTTCTTCGCCCGGAGAAACGGTTGTTAATGGCATGTCGCCCGCTGCCAGAAATTCCCCTTTCGCAAATTCCGGTATTGTGGTTGAAATTAGAGAACAGGATTTAAAAAAATATTCAAGTCACAATGCTTTGGCAGGTTTAAAATTTCAAGAGGAAATGGAAAAAATCTGCTTTAACAACGGGGGCTTGGGTCAGGTTGCTCCGGCACAACGACTTAGCGATTTTGTAAAAAAGAGGCTTTCTTCCGACTTACCTCCCGTTTCTTATATTCCCGGGGTTATTTCTTCTCCTATGCATTTCTGGATGCCCGACGATTTAGTAGATTGTATGATTGAAGGTTTCAAAACTTTTGATAATAAAATGCGTGGTTTTATTACCAGAGAGGCCGTTGTTGTTGGCGTAGAATCAAGAACTTCCTCGCCCGTAAGAATTCCAAGAGAACGTGAAAGCATGCAACATCCTCAAATTTCCGGTCTTTTCCCTTGCGGGGAAGGTGCCGGTTATGCAGGTGGAATTGTTTCTTCGGCAATTGATGGAGAAAATGCCGCTGATGCTGTGGCTGCCTTTTTATAATTACCTATGGGACAATAACTTTCACCGCTTTTTCAATTATTTCAATATCAATATTTCCATTGAATTTTTTTGGTTCTCCATCGCAATGGAAAAGCATTTCTTTATTGTTTAGTATCTTAAACTCTCGCAAAGGGATTTGAGAAAAACTAGATGATTTGTGCATTCTTACGGTAAAAAGACGAAAGACCAAAATTGGAATTTTCCATAAACCAAATGGTTTTAATATTGTAAGATTCAATAAACCATCGTTGGGAATGGCTGGTGGACAGATATATGCATTATTGCCAAATTGTGAAGTGTTGGCAATTGTGAACAAAAAGCAATTGCTTGTATATTCTTTATTGTTAATGCTATAGTTTATTTCAAACTTTCTGTTTTTTAAAAACTCCTTAAAAATTATTTTTAAATAGGAAAAAAAACCTCTTTTTTTACTATCGGCAAATTTATGCGCAACAACTGCGTCGAAGCCTGTTCCGGCAACATTAAATGAATAGTTGTCATTTATCTTTATACAGTCAATTTTTTCCGATTTTGCTTTTTTAATGAGGTTTATTGCTTTTTCAACCGACTTAGGAATCTTAAGTGCTTTTGCCAGTCCGTTTCCCGAACCGGTTGGAATTATTGCAAGTGAGCAATCGCAATTAATTAATGATGAGGCTATTTCATTAACTGTTCCATCGCCTCCAACAGCAACAATTGTACTGTAATTGTCGCGGTTCTCTCTTGCAAACTCTGTGGCATGTCCGGCATATTGACTTATAAAAATATCTGCTTCAAGGCCTTTGAGATTTTTTTCAATTTCCAAAAGAATATTTTTTCTTCCTCCTCCTGAAATAGGATTTATTATGAAACAGATTTTTTTCAATGGCTTTAAGGTAACATTTTGTTGTCTATTAATCTGGAATTATAAATTTGAACAAAGGCCTTTAAGAAATTATCTTCCTTAGCGTAGTCGCTATTTTCTACTTTGTTGTCTTCCAGTAAAATATCACTATTATGAAAGTATAGGCTAACAGGATTTTTTCCGTCGAATTGGTAAACTTTTTCATTTGTAATTAGCTGATACAGATTATTTACAAACATTATTGCAAAAGGATTTTCGGCATTTGTGAAAACCGAATTGCCAAAGGCCAAAAAAGGTTTAGTGTAATTTAGATAATCCAAAATGCTTGGCATAATATCTATTTGCTGAGTTGTCTGTTCCGAAATTCCGCAAAGATTAGAATCTGCAGGATGGAAGTATATTATTGGCACTCTGAAAGTTCCTGCCGAAGAATAATACTTCTTACCAATTGCTTGTCCGGTATGGTCTGCTACCAAAACAAACAATGTGTTATTGTACCAATCCATTTTAGAAGCTGTTTCGAAAAACTTTCTTAATGAATAGTCGGCGTATTCTATTACTTTAGTAATTTTTACCGGGCCTTCCTCAAATTTGCCGGCATATTTTTCAGGCACGGAATAGGGATGATGAGAACTTAAAGTAAACACAACCGACAAAAATGGCTGCTCATATTCATTTAATTTTCCTGCAAAATATTGAAGATACTCTTCGTCGAATATTCCCCAATTACCATCGTAGTGCGACTTTTCGGGGTATTCGTTATAACCGTAATACTCATCGAAACCGGCAATTTTGGCAAAATCGTCGAAAGCCATTGTTCCGTTTTTTCCACCATGAAAGAAAGAACTCACATAACCCTCTTCTTTTAAGACAGTTGCCAGACTATTTATTTGATTTACAGAATAAGCCGATGAAACATAAGCATTGTTCATAAGAGTTGGAATTCCTGCCAGTATCGCCGGAAGAGCTTCAATGGAGCGCTTTCCGTTTGCATAGCCGTTTTTAAAACTAAGGCCTTTTTTTGCAAGTGAATCTAAAAATGGAGTATAGCATTTGTTTCCGCTTAGTATTCCTGAATATTCTTGAGAGAAGCTTTCGAGAATAATAATTACCACATTTTGTTTTTTAAATTCTTCTTTTTTATTAAATTGAATAACAGGATTATATATTTTTAGTTCTTCTGAATTTTTGAAATATTCAACCTTCTCTAAGTCGCTTTTTCCCCAGGTTAGAATTAATGTAAAAGGTGTATTTAATACCAAAGGAATATATTTTGCTTCGGTATATTTTGAGGCTGAAAGAATATTAAGGGGAGTTCTTTGCAAACCTCTGGAAATGGTGAATAATAAAGCAATTACAAAAACAAGAATAATATTTTGAATAGCAAAAAACTTGATAGAAAATTTCTGTTTAAGTTTTGAATTAGCTTTACTTTTAGGATAAATTTTCCATGCTCCAAATAACAAACCAATCCATACAAGCAAAATGTACCAAAAATCTCGAAGAAACACAGGAAGCAGATTTTCGGTTTCGCCACCTCCGGCATTAAGAAACGAGAAAACATCGGCAGTAGATCGTTTAAAATTGAATCTAAAATATTCAGAATCAACAAAATTGGCAAGTACTAATAAAGATGTAAATACAATAAAAATAATTTTTAGGCTTAATTGGTACGATTTTCTGTTTACAAAATTTCCGGGCAATAAACTCATTAAAGTAAAAGGAGCTAGAAATACAAAAAACACATAAATATCGAATTGAAGTCCGAAGAAAAAGCATGATAATGAATTAATGAAGCCAATATCGCCAAAGTAGCCAAAATTCAAAATAAGAAAAAACAAACGAGAAAATTCCATTAGCAACAAAAAGAGCAGCAGTCTTTTTGCAAACAATAATAATTGTTGGTAATAGTTTTTCACAAATTCTTAAATGAAAAAAAGCTGCCGAAATAAGGCAGCTTTATATTAATAATCTTAAAGAGATTTACAAATTAACTTTAACCAAAACTTCGTCAACATTGGTTGATGAGGCTGTAGCCAGAAGTGCTTGTGTTGTAGCAGTTGCTTGACGATAGTATAAATAGAAAGTATAATCGGAGCCGGCAACTACTAATTTGGAAAGTGGATTGTTCTCAGCATCTTTTCTACCTGAAATCCTGTACCAAGTACCATCCTTGTCAAAATCAGCCTGAGTAATGGTCACATAATAAGTTTTTGTGTTTGGATCATCATCAACATCGCTTCCACCAATTTCAGCATCAGCATTTAATGCTAAATTACTCATATTAGGAAAACGAATAACCATATTCTGAGTTCCGGAAGATTTTAGAGTAGTGCTGTATTCAGCTTCAAGAGTACCACCAAAATATTTGGTAACGTCATATTTTACGCAATATTTGTCAATTGAATTTTTAACGGTTACATCTCTTGTTGTGGAGCCCTGCAAACCTGCATCATCGGTTACGGTGTACTCTATAGTATAAGTTCCGGCCTTGTCAACCTTAACAACTGTAGCATCATAAGATACTTTTGAAGTAATATCACCATCTTTATTGTCTTCGGCAAGATATCCCGGATCAACATATTCAGCATTAAGTGTGTGAATTAGAGGATTGTCACCTTCCAAGAAAATTTTTGGAGCAATTGTATCCTTTTTTCCGCAACTAGCTAAAATTAAGCCAAATACAAAAATAATAGCAATAAATGAAATCAGATTTTTCATAATTCTATGATGTTAATTAATAGTTAAACAAATTGTTGCGTAAAAATACATTTTTTTTTTAACTTTGAAACCTTTAACCAAAAAATTATAAAAAATGAAAAAGTATTTATTTTGTCTACTAACTATTTCTTCACTCTTCCTTGCTTCATGTGGAGATTCAAAAAATGAAGAAAAAACCGATTGCATAGCTCCTGCTGAGTGGAAAGGAACCCTTACCAGCGAAGGAATTGGCACTAAAATCCCAATGAATTTCTATTTAGACGGTAATGGCAAAGGTTGGGAAGTTTATACCGAAGGCAAGCAGGATATAAAATATGAATTAAAAGATAATTTCCTCTATATAAACCATTACAATAAGTATAAAATTATTGAATGTACGGGAAACACCTTAAAGATGGAACAACTAGCTCAGAAAAAAGACGTAGGGGAGGTTGTTTTTGCAACTGCCGAGTTGGAAAAAGTAAAATAAGAAACAAAGTCAGAACTCACAAGGCTCTCCCTACAGAGCATTAACTATAAAATAGTTTCAGAAAAAATAATGCTTCTTATCATGTACTATATAATGAAACATTAAAATGTCAATTCTAATTGCAGATAGCGGCTCAAGTAAAACCGATTGGTGTTATATTTCAGAAAAGAAAGAAAGACTTTATTTTCAAACCGAGGGATTGAATCCTTATTTTGTTAATTCGCAGAAAATTAGCGAGGTGGCATCTGCAAAATTCAGTGGTTTTTCCAAAGAAATTACCAAAGTTTTCTTTTATGGCTCAGGATGTGCCAATGCCGAAAAAAATCTTATTGTAGAAAATGGACTAAAAATAGTTTTTCCTAAGGCAGAAATTTTTGTCTTTTCCGATATTCTTGGTGCTGCAAAAGCCTTGTTTGGAAACGAGGAAGGCATTGCAGTGATATTAGGAACAGGTCAGGCAACTTGTTTTTATTCAGATAATAAAATAGTAAATTCCTTGCCCTCCGGTGGTTTTTTACTTGGCGACGAGGGCTCCGGGGCTTATTTGGGACTTCAATTCCTAAAAAAATACTTGCATAAGGAAATTCCGGAAGATATTTTTATTGAATTTGAAAGAAGATATAATACAGATATTCAGCAAATTAAAAATTCTCTATATTCTGCCCAACATTCGGGAAAATATTTGGCTTCATTTGCACCTTTTATTCACGAATACAAAAATAGAGATGTTATTAATGAAATTATTTCAGAAGCTTTTGGGTTATTAATAGAAAAATACATCTTACGATACCACGACGCACAAAAGCTAAAACTAGGATTCTGCGGCTCCATTGCATATTTCTTTAAAGACAATCTAGAAACAGCTTGTTCAAAATACAACCTAAAGCCATTCAAAATAATAGAAAAACCAATTGAAGAGTTGGTTGGTATTTGATTACGAATTACGAATAACGGATTGTTGATTACGGATTACGGATTACGAAGGGTTGATTAGGGATTTTTGATTACGGATTACGGATTGTGGGTTTTTGATTGATGATTATTAATCACGGATTGTTGATAGGAGATTATTGATTAAGCTAAAAGCTAAAAGCCAACAGCAAAGAAAAACAGAAATGGGTTTCAACTTCTAGGAATTGTAAAAATGATGTTTTTAGTTTTTTTCTTTTTTATGCAGCACTTTATTTTTTAATTCGTCTTTAATTCAAAATTTACTGATTTGGAAATTCAATTCTTAAACGGACACGATAAATTGATTGAGAAACTTGCCAAAGGCGATAGAAAAGCTCAGATGGAACTGTACAAGATGTACTACAAGGCAATGTTTAATACCAGTTTAAGAATTCTCAACAATTCTTTCGAGGCAGAAGATATTATGCAGGAGGCTTTTCTTACGGCCTTTACAAGAATTAATGAATATCAGGGGAAAGTAAGTTTTGGAGCGTGGTTGAAAAAAATCGTTATCAACAAATCGCTAGATGAATTAAAGAAAAAGAAACCGTTCTTTGAAGATGTTGAAAAAATACCTCAGTTTTCCACTGAAGAGCCTGAAAACTTAGAGGAAAATGTTTCCTACAAAATTGAAATGATAAAGGCTGCCATAAAAAATCTTGCCGACGGTTACAGAATTATTCTCTCGCTTTACTTGCTTGAAGGTTACGACCACGAAGAAATAGGTGAAATTCTTAGTATCTCTCCATCAACTTCAAGGTCGCAGTTTACCAGAGCAAAAAGAAAACTTAAGGAAGAATTAAGTTTAATGCCGATTTTTAACAATTAAAACTATTAGAAATGAAAGATTTAGAAAAAATATTTCTCGAAAACCAAGAAGCCTTCAATTCAGAAGAGCCTGAAAATGGTCATTTCGAAAGGTTTGAAAAGAAGCTTAAATCTCCGAAAAAGGTTTTGCGTTTTAACTACTGGTATTCGCTTGCAGCAGTTTTTGTAATTGTAATTCTATCGGTTTTATATGCTTATGAAAGAGTACAAAATTCTGAACAACAAACTGTTGAATTAAGCAATGAATATTTGGCCTTAAAAGATGTTTCTCCCGAATATGCTGAGGTTGAGTTCTTTCTTGCCTCACAAGTTGAAGAAGGAATGAGCAAAATAGAGCAAATAGATTTTTTTAACAACCCTGCTGAAAAACAAATGCTTCTAGACGAATTAAAAGCAATGGATTCGGTTTACACAAATTTGCAGAAGGAGCTAAATGCAAATCCAAACGATGAAAGAATTATTGAAGCAATGATTCAGTATTATAGAACTAAAGTCATTATAATGAACAACATAATAAACAAATTCGAACAATTAAAAACACGTAAAAATGAAAGCACAGAAATCTAAAATCAATCTACTTATACTTCTATTAGTTTTTTCTTCCATCAGTCTTTTTTCTCAGAAACAAGAATTCACGAAAAAAATTGAAAAGGAATTTCCTGCCAATCAAAATACTCTGCTAAATATTACTAACAAATTTGGTGATATTGTATTTGTCGATTGGGATAATAGTAAGATTCAAATAGTTGTAAATATAACAGTTAGCGAAAAAAATGAAGAAAAGGGGCAGGAAAAACTCAATGAAATAGACGTCCTCTTTTCAACTTCGGGAGATGAAATTATTGCCAAAACCGAGATTAAGAACAATAAATCCGGTTTCTTTAAGAACACAGATAACTCAAACTATAAATTATCAATTGATTACGAAGTTAAACTTCCCAGATACACAAAACTTAAAATAGACAATCGTTATGGTGATGTAACAATTAACGAACACAATGGAAAATCTGACTTTGTTGTAAAGTTTGGTTCTTTTACTGCCAGAAATCTACCATTCGACGAAAGTAAGCCGCTTAGCAAAATTGATGTTTCTTACGGAAAGCTTAATATTACCAAACTTACCTGGGCCGATATTGATGTTAGCTTTTCAGATGCAAATATTGATGCTTTTAACGGATTGGAGCTAATTTCTAAATACACCGATGTAAAAATAGGTAACGGCAGCATATTAAAGGGCAAAATTCAGTTTGGAGAATTAGTTACAGGAAATATTGGTACATTGGAGCTAAATAGCTCTTATTCAGATGTAAAAATTGGTAAGTTAGAAAAAACCCTTAATCTTGTGGCTAGTTTTGGAAATGTAAAAATTCTATCGCTAAGTAAGAATTTTGGTGGAATAACAATAGATTCAAAATATACCGACATTAAAATTATTGTTGATCCCGCAGCTTCTTTTACAGCAATTGCCAATCTTAAGTTTGGAGATGTAAAGTTTCCCTCAGATTTTAATGTTCAGAAAGTGGAAAGTGCTACAAGTGTTGAAGTTAATTCCAAAATTGGTAATAATCCGCAGCCAATAATTAAGGTTAATGGCAGTTTTGGCGATTTAAAATTCGAATACTAAATCTTCATACACCCCCAATCCGGTTCAGCAGTTTGTTGGGCCGGATTTTTATTTGGGATTATGGATTAAGAATTATGGATTTCACTGAAAACTTATAATTTTCATTTTGTATTAAATTATCTATCTTCATCAATAATCTTTTTAAATAATCAAAAATACCCCCAATGCCCCTTCAATTTCCTCTGAGAAAATTCCAGAGCCGGAAAAGGTAGTTTTATAAATTTGCCAATATTAAATACTGTCTTAAGAAATTTCGACTTAGTTGGTATTCTCGAAAAATCAATATCGGGACTTAACAAAAATTGTCTGTATCTGTCAAAATACGGCCCCTGATAAACTTCATAATCACGCTCATCGGTACCTGAAACCATGCCGTTTGCGGAATAACCAAATGCAATATTTATCCATGAGGGAAAACTCTCCGTTTTAATAAAAGATTTAATGTTTACCGACAACCACTGGGTTTGCCCGTTGTAATCTTTAATAAATTGCTCAAGTCGGTTTTTACCCAATGCATCGGGTCGGTATGCAGCATAACCTGATTTGGAAAAAGAGTATTTTGGTAGTATTCTTTGTTCCTGCCAGCAAAGCTCCTGAAATCCGTAAAGAGTAATACCTAAGGTGTTGGCTGTTAAATCTGTCCACGACGCTCCCCATTTTTCTGAAAATCCGTCCATTAATTCAATTGTTCCAATAAACAAAAATGCCATTATGCTTCCGGGTATTACAGCCTTTTTTCTCTCCATTCCCGACCATCTGAAACCTGCGCTTAGTATTTCATTAAAATAGTATGAAGTGAAAAAATGTCCGGCTTTGTCCATTTGCAACCATTCATCGGAATCGTTAAACCAATGAAAGGATGATTTTGCATAATCTTTATACCAAATTTGGTTTAACCCCACAATTGATATTGCGTAAGTTCCCGTTTCTAAAGATATTGCTGTTATTAATCGCTTCTTGTTCAGAGAATCTTTTTCCGTTTGAGAATACGACAGATTGCAAATTATTACAAATAGCAATAGCGTTAATATGTTTTTAAATATGTTGTTCATTTTACTGCATAAACATAGGTATTTTTTTTGTTTTTTGTTTACTGAATGAAAAATCTAATTCCATCTTTTTTGTCTAATAGTTTGTTATATAGAATAATATGATTTTTACGAAAAATTCTTTTTTCATTTCAAAAATTATTTGCCTTGTAATTTAAAATTAGTCTGCATTAATATTCAAATTCAATTTTGTAGAACATCATTTTATCAAGGAAAATTTTCTAAGTTTGTTAAAGTGCAAAAGATTTAATTATTAAACTAACAAACAACTAAAAATGCGAGTTCAAAGAATTTTCCAAAAAGATTCAGAGAATCCACAAAAGGACGTTGACTTGTCGCTTATGGATTCTTTAATTGAAAAATATCGCGGAAAAAAAGGTAACATGATTCCATTGCTGCAAGGCACTCAGGGACTTTATGGTTACATTCCGAGGGTTGCTTTCGAAAAACTTAATCGTGAAACTGGTCTGAAACTTAGCGATATGTATGGCGTAGCTACTTTTTACGCTCAGTTTCGCCTAAATCCCGTTGGCAAGCACATTGTAAAGGTTTGTCACGGAACTGCTTGTCATGTTCAAAATGCCGGTGCTATTACCGATGCTCTTAAAGAAGCTTTGGGAGTTGATGATGGCGCAACTACAGAAGATGGTCTTTTTACTCTCGAATCGGTTGCTTGTCTGGGCTGCTGCTCTCTTGCTCCGGTAATGATGATTGGAGACGAAACATACGGAAAGCTTAAGGGCAGCGATGCTGTTAAAGTTATTAAAGAAATCCGGATAGCTGAAAGTAATTAACCTAATGACCGACTTCCTTTGGTCAAATAAAAAAATTAAAATCATGGGAAAAACACAAGTAATTGTTGGTCTGGGTAGTTGCGGTATTGCAGCCGGAGCCAACAAAATTTATAACAAAATAGCAGCCGTTAAGGAAGCTGAAAAGCTTGATTTCGAGCTTAAAAAAACGTCTTGCATTGGTATGTGCTACCGCGAACCTCTCGTGGAAATAATAGATGAAAACGGCTCATACCTTTATGGCGATGTTGACGAGAAAAGAATTATTGAGATTCTCGAAGAACACATCAACAAGAATAATCCTGTAAAAGAATATGTGGTTTATACCGACCAGTTCGATGCTCCTGAAAAGAACTATTTCGATGGACAAGTAAAGATTGCTCTAAGAAATTGTGGTTTTATAGATCCAGATCATATTGAGGAATACGAAGCCAAAGGCGGTTACATTGCCTTAAAGAAAATAGCCGGAGAAAAACTTAGTTCAGAGCAAATTATTCAAACAGTTCTTGACTCCGGAATTCGCGGAAGAGGAGGAGGAGGATTCCCAACCGGTATGAAATGGAGATTTGCTGCCGGCTATAAATCCGACGAAAAATATATTATTTGTAATGCCGACGAGGGCGATCCCGGTGCTTTTATGGACAGGTCTCTTCTAGAAGGCGACCCACATGCGGTTATTGAGGGAATGATAATTGGAGCTTATGCAATTGGAGCAACAGGTGGTGTTATTTATTGCCGTGCAGAGTATCCTCTTGCTATTCGTCGTCTTAATGCTGCTTTGGCTCAGGCCAGAGAAAAAGGATATTTGGGCAAAAACATCATGGGAATTGAAGGTTTTAGTCTTGATATTTACGTTAAAGAAGGTGCCGGTGCTTTCGTTTGTGGAGAAGAAACTGCTCTTATGGCTTCTATTGAAGGCGAAAGAGGTATGCCAAGAAAACGTCCTCCTTTCCCTGCTGAAAAAGGTTTGTGGCAAAAACCTTCTAATATTAATAACGTGGAAACTTTTGCTAACATTCCTTATATTATTGCAAATGGTGCCAATTCTTATAATATCTATGGAACTGAAAAAAGCAAGGGAACTAAGGTTTTTGCTCTAACCGGCAAAATTAAAAAAGGCGGTTTGGTTGAGGTTCCAATGGGAATGACAATTCGCAATATTATTTTTAACCTTGGAGGCGGAATTCTTAACGATAAGGAATTTAAAGCCGTTCAACTTGGCGGTCCTTCAGGCGGTTGTATTCCAAAACATTTAATTGATACTGAGGTAGATTACGACAAAGTTAATGCTACCGGTGCTATTATGGGCTCGGGAGGTATGGTGGTAATGGACGAAACTACTTGCATGGTTGATATTGCCAGATTTTTCCTTGATTTTACAATGAAAGAATCCTGCGGAAAATGTACTTTCTGCAGAATTGGTACAATGCGTATGCTAGAAATTCTTACCAGAATTACAGAAGGTAATGGAAAAGAAGGCGATATTGAAAAACTTGAAGAACTGGCTCAGCAAATTAAAGACAGCTCGTTGTGCGGATTGGGCCAAACTGCTCCAAACCCTGTTCTTACTACAATTAAATATTTCCGACATGAATACGAAGCTCACATTAGAGATAAGAAGTGCCCGGCTTTAAGCTGCAAAACTCTTCTTACTTACAAGGTAGATGCCGAAAAATGTACCGGCTGTACGGTTTGTGCGGTTAAATGTCCTGTTAAGGCTATCGACGGCGCCAGAAAAGAGGTGCATTTTATTCGTCAGGACGATTGTATTAAGTGTGGCGATTGCTACTCCAGATGTAAATTCGATGCAATTTCGGTATCGTAATTTTGGTAACAATTAAAAATTAAAGAAAATGACTGATCAAATAAATATTATCCTTAACGGGAAAAATCTTAAAGGCAACAAAGGAGAGTATATTCTCGCCGTTGCCCGAAAAAATGGAATAGAAATTCCAACTCTTTGCAACGACCCCAGACTAGAACCTTACTCTTCATGCTTTATTTGTGTGGTTGAGGTTGAAGGAATGAGAGGTCTGCAACCGGCATGCTCCACCCGAATTACAGAGGGAATGACAATTAATACCGATAGCGATAAGGTTAGAGCTGCCAGAAAAACTGCTCTGGATTTAATTCTTTCCGACCATTATGCCGATTGTGTGGCTCCTTGCAAGGAAACATGCCCCGCCGGTGTTGATGTTCAGGGCTATATTTCTCTTATTGAAAAAGGTCTTTACTCGGAAGCTGTTGCACTAATTAAGAAAACAAACCCTCTGCCTGCAATTTGCGGAAGGGTGTGCGTTCGTCCTTGCGAAGCTGCTTGCCGCAGAAACCTTCTGGATGAAGGAACAGGTGTAGGAATTGACTACATGAAGCGTTTTGCTGCCGATTACGACCTCGCTTCACCAAACAAATATGTGCCTGATGTTAAACCTTCAACAGGAAAAAAAGTTGCTATTATTGGTGCAGGTCCCGGTGGACTTGCCGCTGCTTATTTCCTTCAAATTCAAGGTCATCAGTGCGATATTTACGAAGCTAGTCCAAATCCCGGAGGTTGGTTGCGTTACGGAATTCCGGAATACCGACTTCCAAACGATATTATTCAGAAAGAGGTAGATAATATTACAGAATTAGGTGTTAATATCTTCTATAACAAGAAATTGGGCGACAATCTGAAATATGCCGAAATTGACAAAAATTACGATGCCACTATTCTTACAATTGGTTCACAAAGAGGTACTTTGCTTGGTTGCGAAGGCGAAGATGCCGATGGCGTTTTCTCAGGAATAGACTTCCTTAGAAATATGGAAATGACCGGCCAACGTTACGATTTTAAAGGAAAAAAGGTAATTGTTGTTGGAGGTGGAAATACTGCAATGGACTGTTGCCGTACTTCCCTTCGTTGCAACTCTACTGATGTTAAGGTTGTTTACAGAAGAACCGAAAAGGAAATGCCCGCAAATCCAATAGAAATTCACGAATCAAAATTGGAAGGTGTTGAATATCTGTTTCTTCACAATCCGGTAAGGGTTAATAAAGATGCTAACGGCAAACTAAAATCCGTAACCCTTATTCAAATGGAATTAGGCGAACCTGATGCCTCAGGAAGAAGACGACCTGTAACAAAAGAAGGCTCCGAATTCGATTTGGAAGTTGATTATATTCTTGCTGCTATTGGTCAGAAAACCGATATTAACTTCCTCGACGATATTAACTCTGTGGCCAAAAACGGAAAACTTAGTCCAAATAAATGGGGCGATATCGACGCTGATTCAAAAACTCTTCAAACAGGAATTCCTAATGTTTTTGCTGCCGGCGACGGTGTTACAGGCCCAGCTACTCTTATTGAGGCTGTTGGTCAGGCTAGAAAAGCATGCGTTTCTTGTCATCAATTCCTTACAGGCCAGCCTCTTAAACCCGAAAAGAAGGAGTTTGTTTCCAAAAAAGATAATTATAGAACTCAGGAACACGATGAGTATGTAGTTCGTTACCAAAAACAAATGCGTGAGGAAATGCCAACAATGGATCCTAACGATCGTGTTAATTTTAAGGAAGTTGAATTGGGTTATGCCGACGAAAACGTGGCTAAACACGAGGCTCACAGATGTTTGGAATGTGGCTGTACAGAATATTTTACCTGCGATTTGAAACATTACGCTACCGAGTACGATGCCGTTCAAAACAAGTATGAAGGTCAACATCAGGAACATAAAGTAGATTTCTCTCATCCTTTCATAGAAATTGATAACAACAAATGTGTTCTTTGTTCAAGATGTATTAGAATATGTAAGGAAGTTGTTGGTGCAGGAGCTTTAGGACTTGTTGAAAGAGGCTTCTTTACTTATGTTGCTCCGGCAATGGGAGATTCTTTACGTGAAACAACCTGTGAATCATGCGGTTCATGTATTTCAGCTTGTCCTACCGGTGCTATTACTGAAAATGTAATTTTTAAACCGGGACCTATTGAGTTAGACAAAATTGAAACTATAGATCCTTTTGGTTCAGAAGGTTTTGACATTAATCTCCATCACAAAAGCGGCTATTTTATGAAAGCCACATCAAAGGAAAGTAATGTAAATACTTTTGGCAATATTTCACGCGAAGCAAAATTTGGCTATAATATTCTTAACAGCCCCGGTAGAATTACCAAACCGCTGATGAAGAAAAACGGCAAATTTGTGGAAGTAAGTTTCGATGAGGCGTACAAGGTGATTAAGGAAAAGATAAAAGCTGCAAAACCCGACGAAAATATGTTTTTTGCCGGAGCAAGACTGTCAAACGAAGAGCAATATCTAATTCAGAAATTTGCCAGAGCTGCTGTTAAAACCAATAATGTTAACTCATTCCATTACTTTGAAAGAGGTACAGGTTATTTGGAAAATGTTGTAAAAAATGTTCCTTTCAACCAAATAAAGCAAGCAGGTAAGATTTATATAATTGGAACAGAGTTAAATAAAGATCATTCGCTTGTAAACCACATGGTGTTTAATGCAAAACATTTAAACAAAACCAAGGTTGAATTAATTACCGACAGGGAACAAACAAGCATGAATCATAAGGTTGATAAGGTAACAAAAGTAAAATCGTACTATGCATTTGTGAAAGCCGTAAATCATTATATTTTGAAGAATAATCTTCAGAATGCAATGTATATAGGCGATAATTGCGAAGGATTTGAAGCTTACAAAGAACAAGTTCTTGCCGAAGATTACAATAAATTGAAAACCGAAGCTTGTGCTTGTGAAAATGGCTCAGGTGCTTGCATTGAAGCTTTTGCTAAGGAATTCAACTTAGAAAATAATGCAATAATTATCTTTTCCGAAAAAGGCATTTCAGGAAACATTTCTTATGAACTAAGAAATCTTGCAATGATAACAGGAAAATTGGGAAAAACTGCTTCCGGATTAATAGCTTTAAAAGAAAAGAACAACTCCCAGGGATTAATTGATATGGGAATTAGACCAACTCATGGTGTTGGTTTGCAACATTCAACAAATCCCGATTATATTTCTCATGCCGAAAATGTATGGGGAGTTAGCGGTTTACCAAAACAAGGTTCGTGTCAGTGCGCCGAAGTGAAAGCAGGCAAACATAAAAACATGTTTATTTTTGGCGAAGACCCTGTTGGTTGTGCTAAGGATAAAGCCGAAGTGGCAAAATGGATTGATGGCCCTGACTTCTTGGTTGTTCAGGATATTTATATGACTGAAACTGCTGAAAAGGCCGATTTAATTCTTCCTGCATCTTTGTGGTTCGAGTCGGATGGTAGTTTTACCAACACTCAAAAGGTCATTCAACAGGCATTTCAAGTAATGAAACCAAAAGTTGAAAAGGTAAATGCTGAACAGCTAATAGATTTGTTGAAAATTTTTGAGGTTGACACAACCGATGTAATTTCCGACATACAATTAGAGGCTTTTTCTCTACTGCCTGCCTACGAACCAAAAAAGATAAATCTGCATTACACACAAGCCGATAATGAAAACAAACGTTTCGATTTCGGATGTGATGTTTTGAATAAGAAGTTTGCTGAATTTTTTACCCAAAGATTTGCAAATTAATGTATTATAAGGTTTACGAAAAGTAAATAGCTTTTCGTAAACCATCTTTTCAAATAATTAAAACAAAAAAAATATGGAAGATTTTAAAAACATAAACGATATTTTGGATTTTGCAATTCAAAATGAGCAAAATGCCGTTGATTTCTATAACAGTTTGGCTACCAATGCCAGAACTGCTGATATGAAACAAACTTTCGAACAATTTGCCAGAGAAGAAATTGCTCACAAAGCAAGACTTACCAAAATAAAGGAAGAAGGCATTTTCGATATGTCGTCGGAAACAATAAGTACATTAAATATTTCAGATTATTTAGTACGAACCGAAGCTAAACCGGATATGAGTTACGAAGAAGCTTTGGTTTTGGCCATGAAAAGAGAAAAAGCCGCTTTTAAACTATACTCCAAACTTGCTGAGAAAGCTCCAAATGAAAATTTGAAAAACATCTTCAAAGCTTTGGCCATGGAGGAATCTAAGCATAAATTGCGTTTCGAAATTGAATACGACGAATTTGTTCTAAGAGAAAATTAAAAAAAAGGGCTGAAACAAAATTTCAGCCCTTTTTCAACTGTTAAAATAATTGTTAATCTGCTACGATTAATGAATGTGGAGTCATCTCATTTCCTCTAATTTCTTTTATAAGATAAAACCCTGATTTTAAGTGAGAAATATCTATTCTGGTAAGTTCTGAATTAGATTGGTATGTATTAAGAAGTTGTCCTTGCATATTGTAAATTTGAATTACAGAATTCTCGGCACTTGGCACATAAACCTCATAAAGCGCAGGATTTGGATACATAGGTGTTCTGTTAACAACAACCTCTTCGCCTATTGGAGTAGGATCCCAACCCCACATAAGTAAATCAATTCCCGGTTGCATATCGGTGTAGAACCATTCGTCGCCAATTCTAATTGCTGTGGAAATATTTAGATATTGGTAAGGAGTTGATTTATCTCCTCCAATAAACAGGTCGTTAGGTGCACAATATATTTCTACACCTACGGTATAATCAGCATCTCCCGACAAAATTAAATCTTCACCTGTTAAATCTTCGAAAGGTAATACAATCCAAGTTCCAATATGCTCTTCTGCCACATCAAACTCTTCTGTAACAAGAACTTCATTCAAATCATCATCAAGAATATAACCAATTATTGTTCCATCAGCAACGGAAGTTTCGTCAATAAAGACTCTTATACCATATACGGTATCTTCATTAATAAAATGAAAAACAGAACCAAAGAAATCTCCATCGGCTCCACCTTCATAAGTTGTTGGTCCTAAATAATTATCTACATTATAATGACGGGCAAAAGTATTGCCTGTAATTTCCATGTAAGCATTGCCAACGTTGTTATCGGGGTTTTCATCGGTTTCGTTTTGTACTATTGAAATAATTGCCTCGTATTCACCAATTCCGTCGGGAACAAATGCAGAATCACCATCCATCATTATTGTATCGTGCATTCCGTTTGTAAATGAATTAAATGCTTCTGTAGCATATTTATTGTAAATTTCTGTTCCATTTTTGTTTACTTTTACATTTAATGAAACATTATTTTGGGCTGCAACCCCAACGTTTGTAAACGAAGCACCATACATTCCGCCCATTATCTGTTCTTCAGGAACTTTTGCATAAGCTCCTCCATTTGTGTAAAAGTAATGTGCAAAGATTTTATTCTTTTCAATATCATTTTGATTTCTCTCGCTAACTGTTACATCATCCAAATAAAAAAATGCAGCATCCAGACCAACAAAATGAAATGCAATTAGCACATCGTTTCCTGCATAAGCTGAAATATCTATTCTGGATTTGTTCCATTCGAAAGTTGTCCATGGGTATATCACTCCGGAAGCCTCAACTAATGTCTGATTGTCTTCTTGCCAAATAGGTGCAGACCATGTTGTTCCGTTATCGGTTGAAATTTTTACCATAATGTCTCCATTATTGTTAGGATCTATATGCCAGTAATAACTGCTCATCCAGTCGAATTCCAAATCGTAATTACCGGTAGCAGGAATTGTAATAGTTGGAGAAACCAGAATCTCATCGAGCTGATTTACAGAAGTTAAGTACTCAATGGCAGCACAATTTCTTGCATTTGAAGGGCTTGGTGAATTACCATCGTAATAATTAGCAACAAAATGCCATTCTTCAACACCTGTACTTTGGGTGCTTGAGGTTGCTGTCCAGTCGGTTGGTGGAAATGTTGTTGCTCCATCTTCAAAATCTTCATAAAGCAAAACAACACCCTTTATGTCTTTTGTAGATTTTGAAGGCAAAAACGATTTGTAATCACCGGAAACCGCCTCTTTTTTAGATTTAAGACTTTTCTCGAACCCAAAAGGAATTTTCTTTGCTTGTTGAGCAAAAATAGCTGATGCAATTAACATTACACCAAAAAATAGAGTAGCTTTTTTCATATCAATTAGTATTAAATTAAACAATCTGCATTTAATACTTCATAAGGATTGTAAAAACCCCGACCATAGTGAAGCCGGGGTTTAGATTAAAAATATTAAGCATATAGAAAGAACTTGCTTTCTCCTTTTCTAAAACTATGCCAATTATTTTATTTAATTGTTTAACAATGAATTAAATAATTCGGAAATAATAGCAAATCGAAATATATGTCCATTTTCGTACATTAAAATTCTATACCGTACAAAATGGGGTTTTGGTTTTTTCTAACCGATTAGCTATATCCTTCAATCCCCCTGCCACCTTTTCTAAGGGGGAATTGCCCCAGTATGATTATTTTTGCCCTACTACCTCACTTTCCGACCCTCAGAACTTCCGACTTTCCGACCTTCCGACCTTTAGACCACATGATTATCAATCCCCCTGCCCCCTTTTCTAAGGGAATTGTCCATTATGATGCTTTCTCCAAAAAAATAACCTCTTCCCGCTATCGACTTTCTGGCTTCCTGACCTTAAGACCTTAAGACTTTCCGACAATACGTTGTTGTTCTTATGCCCATAGCGTTGCCTATGGGTTGAATTGAATGACCCTTTCAGGGTCGGGATTAGGTAGACCTTAAGACCTTCCGACTTTAAGACCTTCCGACCTTTAGACCAAATGACTATCAATCCCTTTGTCCCATCATGTTTCTTTTTCAACAAACTCCTAAACAATTAAGCCCCATAATTGTTATGAATTTATGAAAACAGCAATTTTTTGGTTTAGAAGAGATCTTAGGCTCGATGACAATGTAGGCTTATTTCAGGCAATGAATTCGGGATTGCGTGTATTGCCGATTTTTGTCTTCGATAGCGAAATATTAGACGAATTGCCAAAAAATGATGCCCGTGTTGATTTCATTTTTAAAGAAATTTCATATTTAAAGAAAAGTTTAGAAGAAATGGGCTCCTCTTTATTAATTCTAAAAGGAAAGCCAATTGAGCAAATACCTGCTATAGTTAAAAAGTATAATGTTGCAAAAATTTTTGTCAACTCCGATTATGAACCTTATGCCATAGAAAGAGATTCAAAAATTGGCAAATTTTGCAATGAAAATGGAATTGATTTTCTTACACATAAAGACCAGGTAGTTTTCGAGAAAGATGAGATTTTATCCAAGTCCGGCAATCCCTACACAGTTTTTACTCCATATTCAAAATCCTGGAAAGAAAAATTAAAAACTATAAGTATTGAAGCGAAGGAAATCGATAAATTGTCCGGCAATTTTATAAAGACAAGACCTTTTCCAAATACTACTCTCGAACAATTGGGATTCAGCCCTTCTGCAATTGAATTTCTCAATAAAGAAATAGATTTAGATAAAATTCGAAATTATCATATTAACAGGGATTTACCTTCTGTTGCTGGTACCAGCCGACTTTCCGTTCATTTAAGATTTGGAACTGTTTCGATAAGGAAGTTGGTAAAAATTGCTTTAGAAAATAATGAGAAATGGCTTAATGAGCTTATCTGGAGGGAATTCTATATGCAAATTTTATGGCATTTCCCTAATATTGTCAAAAACTCATTTAGGAAAAAGTACGACAGAATGGTTTGGAGAAATAATTCTGCAGAGTTTGAAGCTTGGAAAAACGGAAAAACCGGCTATCCAATTGTTGATGCAGGAATGAGAGAAATGAATGAAACAGGTTTTATGCACAATAGATTGCGAATGATAACAGCCTCCTTTCTAACAAAGCATTTGCTAATAGACTGGAGATGGGGAGAGGCCTATTTTGCAGAGAAGTTGCTCGATTACGAGCTTTCGAGCAATAATGGAGGTTGGCAATGGGCAGCAGGAACCGGCTGTGATGCAGTTCCATATTTCCGGATTTTTAATCCTAGCTTGCAGCAGAAGCGGTTCGACCCAAACTTGTTGTATATTAAGAAATGGATTCCGGAAATTGACACAGATACATATCCTAAACCAATTGTAAATCACGAATTAGCGAGAAAAAGAACCTTAGAAGCTTACAAAAAAATACAATAAAAAAAGGCAGTCAAACAAATGACCGCCTTTTCATTTTATTGTAAACCGTAAGATTACTTGATAATGTTAATCTTTTTAGTAATAACGTCAGTTCCGTT
>JAFGXD010000018.1 GCA_016936815.1 Bacteroidales bacterium | reverse complement strand
ACAATTATCATTTGTTGATGAATCTATTTAAAATAGGTCTAAATAAAAATAACGATTAATTCTTTTTTTATTTTAACTTTGCAACTAAATCGATTAAAAAAGCATTTTAATAAAAACAAAATCAGAATTATAAAAATGTTGGGAATTACCGGCAAAGTTTTTTTTTCTATTAACTCACTATTTTTTTTAGTGATTTTTCCTCTATTTAGCTCTGCACAGGTATATTTTCCTCCCGAAGCTCTTTCTAATCCCCAAAATCACAAACATTTGTTCGATAAGGTTTTTGTTTACTCAGAAATTGGGGTTTTTAACAAATCAAGATATTCCGACGCAGTAATTTTAGAAAATGGCTATGCTGAATCTAAAATTAAAAACCCTGAATCATGGACAAATATTCAAAATAAAGAGGCTTTTCAAATTGATCTTGTTTTTACCAAATATCCATGGAACAAAACCGATTGGCTTACAAATTATTACGACTTGCTAGCAAAAAGAATAGATCAGCTATTTAAGATTGACCCCGCCCTTAATTCAAGCAAAATCCAATGGAATCTAGTGCTTCAAACCGATTGCAAAACCGAAGCTGAAACAAAAAACTATTTCCATGGCATTGTTATTCGTTATAGAGGCTCCGAACCCATTCATGAAATACCTAATGCCGGAGAATCAATAAGTTCTGAAAAAGCCATACTTAAAGTTAGTTCATTTATGGATTATTTAGGAGGAACCCGCGACGCTTCAGTTTTCTACGCTTTCAATATTATTAAGAAAAACGGAAATGCAGCAGTAGTAATGGATTGGACTAACAGCATGCATGTTCATTCGGCTCAGGCAATTCTTTGGCATTTGAAAAAACTTCAAGATAGTGGCATTAAGTATTTTACATTCTTTAACGATGGTAATAGAATTCCAGATGAGCAAAAGAAAATTGGATCTACAGGTGGGATTTATCCCATTGAAGCTGAAAATGTTGATAGCCTGATTTTTCTTATGGAACACGTTATGCAGCAAGGAAACGGTGGCGATTGGCCGGAAAACGATCTTGAGGCTGTTATTACAACTATTAATCATTTTAAAGATTTGAATGAAATTTACCTTATTGCCGATAACAACTCAGGTGTACGCGATTATGGACTCTTATATCAAATAAAAATTCCGGTTAATGTAATTGTTTGTGACGCAAGGGATATGATTAATATCCAATATATTAACATTGCTTACAAAACCGGCGGTGATATTTTTGTCGATGGACAACAAATTGATTCCATTGCCGGGGAAACTGACGATAAAGGAAGGTTTATGGTACTGAAACACATGTACAAATTTGACGAAAACGATAATATTGTTCCTTGTTTGGAAATTGATAGATTCTACTTCGAAAGAAAAGCTTTTGAGGAGAGAACCAGCAAAGACAACAAAAAGAAAATTAAACACAAACAGCCGGGCTGCCCTCAATTTTAGTCTGTTTTATACCTATTTTTTTCCTTCAAAACCCAAAATGTTTTCAATCCTTTTGTATGAATTTTGAAAAAAAACTTGTAGGTTTGACAACAATTTTTAAACTAAAAATATTCTTACCATGAATACAAAATTTTTAATTATTTCTCTTATTGTTCTTTCAGGAACTTTCTTCTTTACTTCATGTGAAAAATCGGGCTGTACAGACCCAAATGCATGCAATTACGATGCTGATGCAAAAAAAGACGATGGCTCTTGTCGTTACAACCGCGATGTAAAAATTTTCTCGCAAACAAAAAATCTGGAAATTTTTGCTACATCAACTCCTGCTGCAACTTTTTATTTCGACGAATACAATGTTGAAAGCTGCTATGCCAACGATGTTCACCAGGTTAGATTAAAAGTTAAGAATATTTTAACCGACACTATTTCAATTGATTGCACTGTGGTTATGCAAACAGATGCTTTTACTCAACATTGGTCTTACGATTACACAGTTTCTAAGCTTGCTCCGGGAGCTACCGACAGTGTTGGTGTTATTACTACTAACCCAACTTCTATTGAAGGAAAAGAATTCGATTTTCCCGGAATTTACACCGTTACTATTCATGATTAATTATGGATGAACGACTTAAAGCATTTAAGCGTCTTCTCGACATAATGGACGAGTTGCGTGAAAAATGCCCCTGGGACAAAAAACAGACTTACGAAACTCTACGCAAACTTACTATTGAGGAAACCTACGAACTTGCCGATGCTATTGTAAAAGCCGACGATCAGGAAATAAAAAAGGAGCTGGGCGATATTCTTTTGCATATTGTTTTTTACGCAAAAATTGGCTCCGAAAAAGGTGAATTCGATATTACCGATGTAATAAACAATATTTGTGATAAGCTTATTTATCGGCATCCTCATATTTATTCCGATACCAAAGTTAATTCGGCAACAGAGGTTCTGGAAAACTGGGAAAAACTAAAACTTAAAGAGCCTCAAAGAAAAAAAACTGTTCTTGAAGGTGTTCCAATGTCGCTTCCTGCTTTAATAAAAGCCAATCGAATTCAGGAAAAAGTGCGTGGTGTTGGTTTCGATTGGGAAGAAAAAGAACAGGTTTGGGACAAAGTTGACGAAGAATTGAGAGAGTTTAGAGAAGAAGTGAAAAATGCTTCTCAGGAAAAAATGGAAGCTGAGTTTGGCGATTTGCTTTTCTCAATGATTAATGCTGCTCGTCTTTACGATATTGACCCTGAGCTTGCTTTGGAAAGAACAAACCGAAAGTTTATTAAAAGGTTTAATTATTTGGAGGAGCATACCATTAAAAAAGGCAAATCGTTGCACGATATGAGTTTAGACGAAATGAATGAAATTTGGGAGAAAGCCAAAAAATTCGATAAGAAGTGATGAGAAAAATCGTTTTTGTTTTTTTATTGGTTCTACTTTTTGGCATTCTTCTGAAAAATACCGCAATTGCTCAGAAAGATTCGGTTTATCATGCCGATTTTAGTGCAAATTATTTTAAATCGTATTTAACAGACACAAGAGATTTATTGCTATCTCCTTTGCATTGGAACAAATGGGAATGGGGAGGAGCTGCTCTTTTTGCCGGAACTTCAGTATTGTTGATTAATCACGATTTGCAGATTTACAATTATTTTCAGGAAAACAGATCTGAAAAAACAGACCGTTTTAGTAAAAACTTTCTAGAACCTTGGGGCTCAGGGGTTTATTCAATGCCTTTAATGACGTTATTTTACCTTCAAGGAACTATTTGCAAAAATAACAGAAGTAAGAAAACAGCTCTTTTGGGAATTAAAACCTATTTACTTACAGGTGTAGCCGTTACAATTCCAAAAATGCTTTTTAATAGAATGAGGCCTTATCAAAATCCTGTTCCCGATCCAAACCAATGGCGCGGACCTTTTGCCGGAACTTTCTATAAATCATTTCCCTCGGGACATACAACCTCTGTTTTTGCGGTTGCCACAATACTTTCCAGCGAGTACAAAAATACCATTTGGGTTCCAATATTGTCTTATTCAATAGCCACTCTATCAGGTCTTTCAAGAATAAACGACACAAAACATTGGTTATCGGATGTTTTTGGTGCGGCAGTTTTTGGTTGGTCTATGGGTAAACTAATTCATAGCGCAAACAATTGGAAGGTCTCACTTTCTCCTTATTCGAACGGGTCAACTACCGGTGTTTACTTATCTGTGCCCATTGGCAACAATAGGTCTTGCTATAACAACCGATTGGTAGCAATTTGAGAATATTAACAAATTGATTCAAGAAGAATAATTGAAACTATCAAATGCTGACCAAAGTCAAGCATCCTCAGAAATTCCATACCAATAGGTAGGGATGGGTGCAAAGGGAAGATTTTTTAGTTTTGATGCTTCACATATAATTTGTTTGGGGCTTATTTCTGGCAGCGAAATTTATGAAGGAGATTTCGCACTTCGATTCATTAAAACCATAAAACGACTTGAAAATCAAATAGAATACACCTCTTTAGATAGCACAAAAAGGGCAAGAAAATTTAAAATGATTTGACAAATCTGTTAAATCTTAGCAAAAGCCTGTTCCAAATCGGCAATAATATCTTCAACATCTTCAATTCCAACAGAATATCTAACCAAATCGTCAGTTATTCCGGCTGCAATTTTTCCTTCTTTGGAAACCCCTGCATGCGTCATTGAAGCAGGATGCTGAATTAGACTTTCAACACCTCCTAAAGAAACTGCCAGAGTTGCAAGATGTACGTTGTTCATTAGTTTTACTCCCGATTCGTAACCACCTTTAAGTCCAAACGACATCATACTTCCAAAACCATGCATTTGTTCTTTAGCTAGTTCGTGTTGTGGATGAGATTTTAAGCCCGGGAATTTAATCCATTCAATTTTTGGATGATTTTCCAGGAATTCAGCAATTTTTATAGCAGATTCGCCGGAGCGTTGCATTCTTAAGGATAGAGTTTTTACCCCGCGAATTACCATATATGCCTGATGTGGATCCATATTTCCACCCATATAAGTCATTGTTTTTCTTATGGTTGCATAAAGATCTTTGTCTCTGGTAATAATTGCTCCACCTACAATGTCGGCATGACCATTAATAAATTTTGTAAGCGAATGAACAACAATATCGGCACCAAGCTCCAAAGGTCTCTGTAAATAAGGACTACAGAAAGTATTATCTACACAAACAGGAATATTGTGTTTATGGGCAAGCTGACAAACTGCTCTAAGGTCGGTTAATTTTATAGTAGGATTGGTAGGAGTTTCAATATAAATAAGTTTTGTGTTTGGCCTAATTGCCTTTTCAACGTTACTAATATCCGATGAATCAACAAAACTGGCTTCCACTCCAAATTTTTTGTAATGAGAATCTAAAACGGCACGACTTGGTCCGTAAACTGCATCGGTACTAACAATATGCGAATCTTTTTCAAGCAAGGCTGAATAGACAGTTGTAACAGCAGCCATTCCGGAAGAAAGAGCAATTCCTCTGAAACCGTTTTCCAATTCCGCAAGCTTATCTTCAAGAGCATTAATTGTTGGATTTCCAATACGGGTGTAAATATATCCGGGGTCTTTTCCCGCAAAACAATCGGCTCCGTGCTGTGCATCGCGGAAACTGAAAGTTGATGTTTGATAAATTGGAACAACTGCAGAACCATAAGCATCATGGAAATCTCCTGCGTGAATTAATTTTGAATTAAAGCCTAAATCTTTTGTGTTCATAAAGCAATTTTTATTTAGATTATTTTCAATCAAGAATGATTTTCAAAAGTAAAAGTTGAAAACCAAAAATCAAAATCATTGCATAAGTTATGCAACAGAAAAATAAGCTATATATTGACTATTAAATTATTGTTCTATACTTTTGGCTTTTAAAATGTAAATAATTTTAACTTGTTTTTTTTAATAAAACACAAATAACTTTTGAAATGAATCTTATAAACCTTGACATTTTTTCAGAATCAGACCTTGCAATTACAGCCTGCGATAAGAATTTTATTATTATTTACATGAATGAAAAAGCAAAAAAAACTTTTGCTAATTATGGTGGGGAAAACCTAATTGGTAGAAGTTTGCTCGAATGTCATCCGGAGTCTGCAAGGAAAATGTTAAAAGAATTTATGCTTACCGGTGAAAAAAATTCATATACAATTGAAAAAAATGGAATAAAAAAAATAATCTTACAGCGACCATGGTTCACTAATTCCGAATTAATGGGTTATCTGGAATTTAGCTTCGAAATTCCTTTTGAGATGAATCATTTTGTTAGAAATTAATATTCTAATATGCCATTTTTAAGTATCTTTGTAAGGCAACCTATTTACAATTAAAAAAATGAAAAACATATTTCTCTTCATCTTAACAGGGATTAGTATTTCCCTATTTTCACAAATATCTGTTGTTAAAACCACATCCATAAATTATAATGATATTGAAGGAATTCCATTCACAAAAGGATATTCAGGCAATTTTGCTGCCGATTCTTATTGTTTCAACGATTTTGGCAGTCTGGCAGTGCTTTCAAATTCCGATTTAAAAATTAGATTTTTTGATAATACAGGATCTGAACTATTATCTGTAATAAATCTTAACTCTGCTGCAAAAGAGATAATTGCATTTGGTTCTGAATATGTTTTGCTGGAAAAAGATGTTT
>JAFGXD010000127.1 GCA_016936815.1 Bacteroidales bacterium | reverse complement strand
GGCTTGTTTTCCAGAGCCTTTCGGAACTTCGTACTTAGGATTACCAGATAAATCCCACCACATATCGCCTCCCGAATGAATAAGAGTGCGAACATTATTAATTTCAAGGTAAACAGAGCTAGTTGGAGGAGAGCAGCCAACGGTTTTGGTTTGTGATTGCAAGGCAAAAAGAATAGACAAGAAAAATGCTGTTAAGTAGAGTTTTTTCATAGCTTCAGTTTTTCTTTTCTCAAAAGTAAGAAAAAAAATGAAAAAAGAAACTATAAATTCACGAACGGTCTAATTGATTGCACTAATGGTTGGAATAGAACTATTATAACGCTTATTTACCATCGTAACCCCATTTAAGGTAAAGAGCGCCCCATGTAAAGCCTGCCCCAAAGGAAGCGAGAATAATGTTGTCTCCTTTTCTAAGTTGAGATTCCCATTCCCACAAGCATAGAGGAAGAGTTGCTGCGGTAGTATTTCCGTATTTTTCAATATTAATCATAACCTGTTCCTTTCTTATACCCATTCTTTTGGCAGTAGCTTCAATAATTCTCATATTAGCTTGATGGGGAACAAACCAGTTCAGAGTGTCGGGAGTAATTCCGTTTCTCTCCATTATTTCAACGGAAATATCGGCCATTTTGGAAACTGCCCATTTAAAAACATGTTGACCTTCCTGGTAAATATAATGTTCCATTGCATCTATTGTTTCGTGAGACGCAGGGTTTGCTGAACCACCGGCTTTCATATGAAGATGGATTCTTCCCACACCGTCGGACTGCAATTTCATATCCATAACTCCAACATTTTCTGTTGTTGGTTCAAGGAGAATTACCCCTGCACCATCTCCAAAAATTGGGCACGTTTGTCTATCTGTATAATTGACAATAGAGGACATTTTTTCAGCACCAATTACCAGAATTTTTTTCATTCTTCCGGTTTCGATAAATTGAGTAGCAGTTGTAAGAGCATAAAGGAATCCGGAGCAACCGGCATTTAAATCGTAATGAAATGCATTTTTTATTCCGGCTTTATCGGCAATAATACTGGCAGTTGCCGGAAATGGCATATCCGGTGTTACTGTAGCGCAAAGAACAAAATCGATTTCATCCGGTGAAGTTCCTGTTTTTTCAAGCAATTTTGTAACCGCCTCCAAAGCAATATCGGAAGTGCCTTTTCCTTTTTCACGTAGAATATGACGTTCTTTTATTCCAATTCTAGTCATAATCCACTCGTCACTGGTATCAACCATTCTACTAAGTTCTTCATTATTTAGAACATATTCGGGAAGATACCCTTGAACACCGGTAATAACAGCATTAATTTTTGTCATTATTTGAAAGCTTCTTGAATTTTTTCTGAAATATTTGCTTTTACCACTTCAACGGTATGCAAAATCATGTTTTTTATGGCGTTAGCATTTGAAATGCCGTGACCAATAACAACTGTAGAGTTTATGCCCAAAACTGGAGTCCCTCCATATTTTTC
Organism: Bacteroidales bacterium; assembly: GCA_016936815.1. Classification (GTDB taxonomy): domain Bacteria; phylum Bacteroidota; class Bacteroidia; order Bacteroidales; family GWF2-38-335; genus GWF2-38-335. The sequence goes on along the minus strand of JAFGXD010000127.1, from coordinate 1,731 downwards.
GAAGTTGAAATTTTCTTCAATAAAAGGGTCTCTTATATTTCGTTTTCTAAGCAGAGTATAGAATCCTTCGGCATTTTTAAGAACTACATTTCCTGTAAAGCCGTCACAAATAACGACATCTGCTTTTTCATCTGAAAATAGTTCGTTTCCTTCAATATTTCCCACAAAATTAAAATCGTGAGTATCTTTCATCAATTCATGTGTTGATTTAGTAAGAAGGCTACCTTTTTCTTCTTCGGAACCAATGTTTAGTAAAGCAATGCGTGGTTTTTTAATATTATAAACATGTTCAGCATAAATTGAGCCAATAATTGCGTATTGGTAAAGAACATCCGGACGGCAATCGGGGTTAAGTCCAACATCGAGTAATAATCCGAATTTACCATTATCTTTAGGCAGCGGACTGGCAATACAAGGACGAATTACCCCCGGAATAGATTTTACAGAGTACATTGCTCCCACAAGCATTGCTCCGGTATTTCCGGCACTTGCAAATCCGTCTAAGGAGCCTTCCTTCAACATTTGGAAACCTTTTACAATGCTGGAATTTAATTTTTTGGAATAAGTTTTTGCAGGATGGTCGCCCATTTCAATTACCTCATTAGCATCAACTATGACAAATTTAGATTTATCGACTTTTTCTCTTTCAAGAATTTCAATAATTTGTTGCTGCCTACCTATTAAGACAAGTTCAATTGCTGAAGATGGAAGTTCGATGTGAGACTTAATTGCTCCCAAGACAGTAGCTTCGGGAGCAAAATCCCCACCCATTATGTCAAGACCAATCCGCATTTAGATTGAGATTAAATAGCAACTTCTTTTTCGATAACTTGTTTGCCACGGTAGTAACCACATTCAGGACAAACTCTATGATATTTAACACTTGATCCACAATTGGAGCAAGTTGATAAAGTTGGAGCTACAGCTTTATAATGTGTTCTTCTTTTGTTTCTTCTTTGTTTAGAAGTTTTTCTTTTTGGATGTGCCATTTTTCAAATATTTATATCAATAGATTAATTACTAAATAAATTTTTTAAATTGTCCCAAGGTGTTATTGTATCTTTTTCTTCATGAATAATATGTTGGTTAAGGTGTTTAAGCATTTCGCTATTGCATCCGGAAGAACCATCAGTCTTATCCGGATGAACTTTTTTCAAAGGAAGCCCTAACAATATTAGTTCATAAATGTAAGGAAGTATGTCAAGTTCATGTTCATCATGTTTAAGGAAAATCAATTTGTCATCATCTTCAGAATCGCCATCGGAATATTTAACAAACATCTCATAATCAAACGAGAATGGGAGATTAAAATAATCCAAGCATCTGTCGCATGGAACAGAAAGATATCCATTAAATGAAAATTTGATACTTGTTAGAAGAGTTGATTTTTTCACTTCTAACTTAATATCTATTTTTCCACCTGATATATCCTCATTATCAAAAGATTCAAAGAACTTATCTTCAACACTTAATTCAAAAAAATGAATTCCGTCTTTTATTCCTTTTACCGGAACAATAAATTGCGACATAAAACCCATGTCAAAAAAAATTAGAGTGCAAAAGTAATTATTTTAAACATATTAGCCAAAATCATTTATAAAAAACATCATTTAAAAAAATATATATTGAAAATTGTTCAATTCTAGTATGTTGCCGCCTGAATTGCTGTCTTTTTTTAGTCTTTTTAAAACAATTCATTAAAAATTAAGAAAATATAGCCATTAATTCTTT
>JAFGXD010000126.1 GCA_016936815.1 Bacteroidales bacterium | reverse complement strand
GAAAACCATAGATTCACTATTTATATGCTTAAATCTATTAAGTTCCGCTTATTATTCTGGTTTGTTTTTATTTCATTATTGGCTATAGGGATTCAAACATTGGTAACTATTGTCTATTTTAATAAGAAAGAAAAAATTACAAATTTAGTTTACAAGACAGAATCAAATTACATTATGTTTTTGGAAGATTTAAACGACATAAATGGTCATTTTGCTTTCGATACAAAAAGTAACAATTACCACAATACAGGAAAATCTCAATATTTAGATAGGCATAAAGAGAAGTTTCTGGAAATTGAAAACAAAATTACAGAAATAAGCAGTGAAGATTTTTTTAAGGATTACAATCTTGATAATATAATTGAAAAAATTACAGATTTGCTCACAAAGAAAGAAAATACTTTGGACAGTCTTGTTATTCTAATAAAAGAAAGGGGCTTTAGAGATTTCGGAACCGAAGGCAGAATGAGAAAACATATTCACCAACTGGAAAAATATAAAAATTTAGACCAAACATTAGTACTTACAATAAGGCGACATGAAAAAGATTTTATTATTAGGCATGATACTGTATATATTGAAAAACTTCTAAAAACATGTGTAAAACTAAAAGACGACATAGATATCAAATATCAAGAAAAAGAAATTAATGATAGTCTTTCACTTGAGCTAAAAAAATATATAGCTGAGTTTAAGAAAGTTGTTATTTTAGACAGTTTATCAGGAGTTTACACCAATTCAGGATTAAAAAGTGAACTTGACCAACTTTCAAATGAAATAAAAGCTGAATATGAATTATTGATTCAAGAAACAAAAATTTCGAAAGAATTAATACTTCATGAATTAAAATGGTATTATTTTGTTTTGACAGGAATAATAATAATTATTGGAATATTGCTAAGTCTTTTGATTTCTAATAATATTACAATGCCTTTAATAAAACTTTCCGGAATAATATCAAGATTTGTATCTTCACAATTTACAAATGAAGAACATATTGCCATAAAGTCCACAAACGATGAAATTGAACTACTAAACAGAAATTTCATTGTTTTAAGAACAAAAATTATTGAGCAACTTAAAAATCTTGAACAGAAAGTTGAAGAAAGAACCAAAGAAATAACTTCTCAAAAAAACAAAATAACCGCCCAAAAGGAAGAAATTACAGCTCAAAGAGATAAATTAGAAATGCAAAAATCTCTTATCCAGAAACAAAAGGAAACCGCAGAAACACAAAACAAAAATATGATTGACAGCATTGTTTATGCAAAAAGAATTCAGGATGCAATGCTTCAAAATAACAAATATATAAATGAAATAATACCGGATTACTTTATTCTCTTTAAACCCAAAGACATAGTTTCCGGTGATTTTTACTGGGTAAATCAGGTTGTTACAAAAAAACAAACAATTTCTTATGTTGCAGCAGTAGATTGTACCGGACATGGAGTTCCCGGTGCTTTTATGAGTTTACTGGGAAATAATGCGCTTAATCAGGCCGTAAACGACCAATGTAAAATTTCTACTGCTCATATTGTATCGTACCTTAACCAAAATATTTTTAAAACATTGCATAAAGATGTGAAAGGAAACTTCATTAGAGATGGAATGGATATTGCCTTATGCAGCATTAACTTTGATACTATGATTTTGGAATTTACCGGAACTTACAATCCCCTTTACATAGTAAGAAATAAGAAAATAATTGAAGTAAAAGGAGATAATATCCCTCTGGGTGTAAGCTTAGAAGACGGAAGAAAAATTAAGAAACACAAAAAACAACTTCAAAAAGATGACATGATTTACATTTTTACTGATGGATATGTTGACCAGTTTGGTGGTGAAACACCTAATGGAAAGAAGTTTAAATTTAGAAGATTTAGAGAGATTTTGGAAAGAATTTCTGTTGAATCTACATCAAAACAAAAAGAAATTCTTGATGATACAATTGAAAAATGGATGTGTCCGTTAAATAATCAGCAAAATCATGAACAAGTAGATGATATTTTGGTTATTGGAATTAGGGTATAGGTTTATTTATTGTATATTATACGTTAAATTAATGTAAACTATATATTTAAGAAATACAGTTCAGTTTGACTCAATTTAATTACAACAAAATTTCAGCCAATCAATTGTTTACAGTATATTTATAAGTAGTTTTTTGTATAAGAAATTATAGTTTTCTACGTACAATTTCTTAATTTCTAATTATTCAATTCTTAAAGACTACTTAACCCTGCATTAACAGTTTTAGGCTTTTTTTGCTAAAAAAAACATGAGGACAAAAAGCTTACTACTAATTACCGTTTTTGCGTTTGTTTTTGCAACAAACCTATTATCTCAGGAAACAGATACTATTAATAAAGGTGTAAAAATTTCCGGTTATATTCAATCTCAGTATCAGTATTTTGACAGAGTTGATACTTTGGGAGCAGTTCCACACCATTATGCAAAATACTTTGGAGGCGATTTTGTAAACGATGAAACTTCGCAAAGATTTATGCTTAGAAGAGGACGACTAAAGTTTACTCATACAACAAAATATTCTTCCGGTGTTCTATCTTTTGATGTTACCGAAAAAAGTTTTGCTGTAAAAGACTTCCATGTTAAATTAAAGGAAAACCTTTTAGAATCTTTTACATTTACCGCCGGTATTTTTTCCAGACCTTTTGGAAATGAAGTTGAATTTAGCTCCTCGCTTAGAGAATCGCCCGAGCGTTCAATAATGATACAAACAATTTTTCCCGGCGAACGTGATTTAGGACTAAAAGTAAACTTCAATCCCAAGCCCGAATCTGCTTTGCATTTTTTATCAGTAGATGCAGCTATTGTTAATGGCAACGGAGCAGCTTTAGAAACAGATAACTATAAAGATTTTATTGGCAGAACAAAATTCAGCACAAAAAAAGATAATAAAAAGTTTTTCGCTTCTGCAGGTTTTTCTTTCTATTCTGGAAATGTAAAACATATTTACGAACCGGTTGATACTCTTAGCTCCGGAGTAGCCAAAAAATTCTATATTTATTCTTTTGAAGAACAAACTAATGATGCCGGCGAAAGCTTTATGGGCTTTTTAATGGATTCCGCTGCAACTGTAGCTTGTGGAACTTCTGGAGGAAAGGTAAAAAGACAATATCTTGGCTTCGATATGCAATTGGCTGTTATGAGTCCTTTTGGAAAACTAGAAATTAGAGGCGAATATGTTTCAGGAATTCAGCCTTCTTCAATTAATACAAATCAATTCGATAAACCTACGGTAATTTATAACGACATGAACTCTGCAAGTCCTACCGGTCCAATTACCGGAGTTTCATGGCCTGTTCATAAAGTTCCACAGCCATACCGCCCCGTTTCTGTTGGAGCAAAAGAAGTACCTCATAACACCCTAATTAGGAAATTTAGTGGTGGTCAACTCTATTTCGTCCAAAATCTTTCGGAATCAGGACATCAAATTGTAATTAAATACGAATGGTACGATCCAAATACCGAAATTGAAGGAAAAGAAATAACAACCGATTATATCTTCGGTTCTACTAGCGACAGTCTTAACGTTACCTACCTATCTCCGGCAGATGTCAAATATACAGTTTTGGGAATTGGTTGGAACTGGAAAATTAACGAAAATGTAAAGCTTGGGGTATTCTACCAAAATGTAAAAAATGAAAAAACAGGAATTATAAAATATGAAGGTGATGTTAATTCAGGATGGCACCCACATCCTGCAATGACAGCCGATATAAAAGACGACCTATTTACAATTAGAATTCAGTACAATTTTTAAAACAAACAAAAATGAAAAACATATTCTTAACTTCTATAGTTTTTATACTATTGTCATTCAGCACATTGGCCGACACCAGATTTTACAGAGCTGCATACCGTGACGATCCTTCAACAACAATTGTAATTGGCTGGTGCGATAACGGAACATCTTCCAATGCAAAAGTGTATTATGGAACTGATGATTTTTCCACAATGTACGACCTATACCCAAACAATCATAGTGTAGATAGAACACAATCTCACAATGGATTAACTCACAGATTTGCAAGACTTACCGGTTTACAACCTAATACAGTATATTATTTTGTTGTTAAAGACGATCAATCAACTAGCGCAAGAATGTCGTTTAAAACCCTCTCTGATGACCCAAATCAACCTGTAATGTTTATTTCCGGTGGTGATACAAGAACCGGAACTTGGCCTGAGTACCAATACGACCAGTGCAGACCACGTAGACAATTGGGAAATCAGCTTGTAGCTAAAATCAGACCCGACTTTGTGGCTTTTTCAGGTGATTTTACATTTTTAGGAAGCGATAGCGAGTGGAGCGATTGGTTTACCGACTGGCAGCAAACAATTGCTACTGCAACAAAAAACAGAGTATTTGCATGTGTTCCTGTTTTTGGAAACCACGAAGATAACTCAGACCTATATAATATGTTCGACATTCCAAATGCATCAAACTATTTTGCAATAGATATAGGTGGAAAATTGATGAGACTATACGCACTAAACAGCGATTTAGATTGCGATGCAACTCAACTAAGCTGGTTTACAAACGATTTACAATTATATACAGGAACAACAATAGAACCTTTTTGGAAAGCTATTCAGTACCACGTTCCTCTTGTGCCTCACGGAGAATACACACCTCAAACTTCAATGATTAACTGTTGGGCAAGTCTGTTTCCTACATACAAAATAAAACTTGCTATGGAAGGACATACTCATATTCAAAAAATAACCAACCTAATTGCTCCTTCTTCTGCCGGAGGAAGCGATAACGGCTTTATTACAGATAACGTAAACGGAACATGTTATTTAGGAGAAGGTTGCTGGGGTGCACCTTTGCGTGAATTATATACTTACCATTCTTCAACAAAAGCATTTAACTGGACCTACGCTCAAGACAGATTTGCCGGATTCTCAATTATTACGGTTACTAAACCATATATTAAAATTCAAACCGTAAAATTTGAAAATGTTAGCTCTGTTGCTCAAGTTCAGGAAAACGATCCTTCCGGAACCGTTCCAAGCGGACTTACTTTTTGGAATATGGCAGGTTCTACCGACTACTTCATTTATTCGAACCTAACATTTAGTGCAGATGCAACTCTTTCTTCGTTAGGAACAAGTTCGGGAACACTAAGCCCAGTTTTTAGTCCTTCAACTCTAAATTATACTGTTGAATTACCCTCCGGAACAAGCTCAGTACCAATGACATTTGCAGTAGCTAACAGCCCTGATGCAAGTGTTAGTATTAGTCCTGCCACAAATTTAACAGGAAGTTCTGCTGAAAGAACCACAACAATTACTGTAACTGCCGAAGATTTAGTAACAATAAATAATTATACAATAGAATTTGTTTTGGTTGGAAATTCAGACGCAACACTAAGTTCACTTACAACAAGTGCAGGTACACTAGCTCCTGTTTTTTCTTCAGAAATATATGATTATTCTGTAGTACTTCCGGCAGGAACAACAACAATTCCTACAGTTTCGGCAACAACAAGCGATCCGGATGCAGAAATTACAATTACACAACCAACCAGTGTTGACGGTACAGCTACAGTTGTAGTAGTTTCACAAGACGAAACAAATACACTAACTTATACAGTTAATTACTCGGTAGCTTCTGCAACAGATAAAGAAATTTTAGATTTTGTTATAACAGGTCAGCTTGGTTCAACATCAATAAATCAAACAACTGGAGCAATAACAGTTCAAATGCCTGCCGGAACTAATGTCACAAATTTAATACCTACAATTGTATTTTCCGGTGATTTTGTAACTCCGGCATCAGGAATTGCTCAAGATTTTACAAATCCTGTAAACTACACAGTTACAGCCTTTGATGCTTCAACAAAAGTTTATTCCGCTACTGTAGAAATAAGTTCAACATCAAATAATGCAAATTTGGCAAGTTTATCAACCGATGCGGGAGATATTAGCCCTGTTTTCCTTTCCTCAGTTGTAAATTACACTTGTATAATAGATTCTACAATAACATCAGCCATTATTTATGCTGAAACCGAAGACCCTTTGGCAAATGTTTACATCTACCCTGCAACTAACCTTCATGGCAATTTAGCTGAAAGAACAGGAATGGCGTTTGTTGTTGCCGGTGATAATTCAACAACCAAAAATTACAAAATTGTTTATATTGACCCCACCGGAGTTGAAGATATTGCTGCAAAAAGCAAATTTAATGTTTACCCAAACCCCACAACCGGAAAAATTAATATCGAAAAACCTATAACTGTTGCAGGAAATTATAAATATGGAGTTTATAATGGTTTTGGTAAAGAAATAATAAGCAACAAGGAAGAAAATTCTGAAAAAACAGAATTGGATTTAAACAATGAGCCTGCCGGAACATTTTTCCTAATAATACAAACAGAAAACGGTGTGGAGCGACATAAAATTATTAAAATAAAATAATCATGAAACAAAAACTCCTCTTAATAATTTCTCTATTTCTTGTTACAATAGCAAATTCACAAGAAAAAGGTTATTGCAACAGATTGTCGTACTCTTTCGATCCGCTTTTTGCACCTTTTTACCATGGAGTAGCTTCCGGAGACGCATTATCTGATAGGGTAATAATATGGACCAGAGTAACTTCAATGGCAATAGTGGATAGTATTGAGGTAAAGTGGTTTGTGGCAACCGACACACTTTTTACCGATGTAGTTGCCTCCGGAACATTATGGACTAATGAAAACAGAGATTATACCGTAAAAGTTGATGTTACAGGGCTTCAACCAAAAACCTGGTATTACTATTATTTTAATGCAATGGAAACCAATTCGGTAATTGGTAGAACAAAAACAATTCCTGTTGGTGCTACCGACAGCGTTAGAATAGCAGTAGTTTCCGGCTCTAATTACAACAATGGTTATTTTAATGCCTACCAAAGCATGGCAGACAGAAACGATTACGATGCAGTTTTTCACCTTGGCGATTACATTTACGAATATGGAACAGGAGAATACGGAACTCACTCCGACCGTGAACTAATGCCTGCTTACGAAATTACAAACCTTGAAGACTACAGAATGCGCTATTCTCATTATCGATTAGATCCAAATTTGCGTTTTGCTCATCAGCAATATCCCTGGTACGTAATTTACGACGATCATGAAACAGCTAATAACTCTTGGTCGGGTGGTGCCGAAAACCACACCGAGGGCTCGGAAGGAAACTGGAACGACCGAAAAGCAGCCGGAATTAGAGCCTTTTTTGAATGGATACCTATTAGAGACAATCCTGATAGTACTATTTTCAGAACTTTTAATTACGGCGATTTAGCAGGTTTTATTTTTCTTGACACAAGACTTGAAGGAAGAGATGATCCGGACGGATTAGCGGTTGACGATCCATCTAAAACAATGCTTGGTACAGCTCAGTACAACTGGTTTACAAACGAATTGCTCACAGCACAGCACGTAAATAATATACATTGGAAATTTATTTCCCAACAGGTAATGTTTGCTCCTTTAAAATTTCTTGGAATTACTTTAAACACAGACCAGTGGGATGGTTATGAAGTTGAACGTCAGAAAATTCTTAATTATGTTTACGGAATGGGAATACAAAATACCGTTGTTCTAACAGGCGATATTCATACCTCTTGGGCAATGGATGTACCAAATCCTACCTTGGGAGAATATGGAGACAACGGACAGGGATGCGGTTTTGTTGAATTTGTTACTCCCAGTGTAACATCTCCTTCTACCGACTTTGGGGCAGGCATTGGTCAATCTGTTATTATGTCGGCAAACGAACATATTAAATGGGTTGATTTAGCAAATAGAGGATATTTTATCTTGGATGTAAACCTTAATAGATGTCAGGCCGACTGGTATTTTATAAACGACATTAATAGTCAAAACTATATAGAAACCTTTGCCGATGCTTGGTTTGTAAATTATGGGGAAACATTCCTACGACATTCGTTAGTTCCGTCAATGAGAGTTCCTCCGTTTCAAGCATTTGCACCTGTATTTCCTGACCAAACAGTGGAAAAAGCCGAATACGAATCTGAAGTAGTAATTATGGGATTATATCCAAACCCATGTACAGACAAAATAATGGTTCAGTTTTACCTTAGAAGCATTCAGGAAATAAAAATTTCAATTATAGATAATTTGGGAAAGGAAATAATAAACCAAAAATTTGTAAATACCTGTCTGGATCTTAACTACTGTCAAATAAACACCGGTAATATTTCGCCCGG
>JAFGXD010000125.1 GCA_016936815.1 Bacteroidales bacterium | reverse complement strand
TATGAAATTCAGAATACCGCTTAAGGCCGTAGCAACTATAAAAGCAATAAGATATTTGTGAGGGGTGGAATCAAAAATGTTGCTATTATGCAGTAAGTATAAAAATGAAGAATTTGTAAAGACATTTAAGATTAACGAGCCTGAATAAAGAATAGTGAATCGTAGCATAAAACCTCCTTGTGGATATCCTCTAAGCTTCCAAGTCCAATATAAGTTAAAATAATATGTAACAGCCAAGCCACCTATGAAAGATAGTGCTTTAGACGCCATTTCATTGGTAAGTAACGATAAAAACTTTTCGGGAAATATTTCGAGAAAAATATAATACAAAACTAGGTCAACCATAACTGAAAAAGTACCAATCAATACAAATTTTATGAACTCTTTCTGAATGTCAGGAAGTTTTTGACTTCTGTTTTTAATATTTTTATACATCAGTTATATTTTTCGGTGCAAATTTAACTATCTTGAATTACTTCAGGTTAAAAAATAAATAAATTGTGTATAACTTATTAATAACTCAATAATAAAAACGACTATATTTTTTTCTGTTTTTTTACTTTTACATCCCGATATTTTGCAATCTAATAATTTATTAAATCTTTAAGATGAAGAACAAAAGTTTAATCTCCATCAGCGATTACTCAAGAGATGATTACATGGAAATCATTGAGTTAGCTGATCATTTTGAAAAAAATCCTGTCCAGAAAATTATGGAAGGTAAGGTTGTAGCTACATTATTTTTTGAGCCTTCAACCCGAACCAGACTCAGTTTCGAGTCGGCTGTAAACAAGTTGGGCGGCAAAGTTATCGGTTTTACAGATGCAGCATCATCAAGTGTTAAAAAGGGAGAGTCGTTAAAAGACACAATTTTAACTGTGGCGCAGTATGCCGACCTTATTGTTATGAGACATCCGGTTGAAGGTTCTGCTCGATACGCATCCGAAGTTTCTACTGTTCCGGTAATTAATGCCGGCGATGGAGCTAACCAACATCCAACACAGTGTTTGCTAGATTTGTATTCAATATACAAAACTCAGGGAACGCTTGAAAATCTTAATATTTTTCTTGTTGGCGATTTAAAATACGGTCGTACTGTTCATTCCCTTCTTCAGGCAATGTCTAATTACAATCCAACATTTAACTTTGTGTCTCCTAAACAATTACAGATGCCTAACGAGTATAAACTTCAATTAGATGAGCTAGGTATTAACTATTACGAGCACGAGGAAATGAAAGAAAATATAAAACATGCAGATATTATTTATGTTACAAGAATTCAAAAGGAAAGATTCTCAGATCCAATGGATTACGAAAAACTAAAAAATTCTTATATTTTGAAAAACAAAATGTTGAAAGATACCAAGGAAAACTTACGAATTCTGCATCCGCTGCCACGTGTTAATGAAATACATGTGGACGTTGATGATAACGAGAAAGCTTATTATTTTCCACAGGCTCTAAATGGAGTTTTTACGCGACAGGCTATAATGACAAAGATTCTTGGACTTAAATAATTTTTACACTATGGAAGAAAAGAAAATTAAACAGGTAAACGCTTTAGAGAGCGGAACTGTTATAGATCATATACCATCAGAGGTTTTGTTTAAAGTAATTAATATTCTTGGGCTTGAAAAAATTGAAACAAATATGACTTTTGGAATGAACCTTGAAAGTAAACGTCTTGGAAAAAAAGGTATCATTAAAATTTCAGCAAGATTTCCCGACGACAAAGACTTAAACAAGATAGCGCTTGTTGCTCCGGATGCAAAAATAAATATAATAAGAGATTATAAAGTTGTTGAGAAGAAGAGTGTACAGGTTCCGGAAAAAGTTGTTGGTATTGCTAAATGCATGAATCCTAAGTGTGTTACTAATGTTGAAACTAATGTGGTAACCAAATTCAATGTCCTTAAAAATAATGGTCATATTGATTTAAAATGTCATTTTTGCGAAAAAATAACAGATCAGCAAAATATTGAGATTAATTAATTGTATTGAAAACTGTCAAAAAAAAAGCCCGGCAAAAAACCGGGCTTAATAAAAAATACAAAAACTTAATTTATAACTAATTTTCCTTTAAAATTGTATTGTTCGTTCTTAACTTCTATGTAATACATACCTGCTGTTTGGTTTCGTAAATCTATTCTGTTTATTTTTTCTGTCGAAATCATTGAATAGACAAGTCGACCTGAAACATCATAAATATTAATTGACTTTGTTCCCATATCGGCAGTAGCTACTACAAAAACTCCATCTGTTGGATTAGGGTAGAAAATTGGAGCCGGAACAAGGTTTTCCGAAATTTCATCAGCAAAGGTAATTGTTACTGTTTCAGTATCTGAACAACCATTTTCATCTGTAATTGTTACTGTATAATCGCCTGAACACAAAGAAACTGCAGGATTCGTAGTTTGTCCGTTACTCCACAAAAATTCATATGAGGGTGTTCCTCCGGTTATTACAACCGTTGCTGTTCCGTTACATGCACCTGAACTTGTTTCGTGCACAGGAATAATTGATGTTATTAATAATTCATCAGGTTCCGATATTTCTGTGGTTCCGGATGTTGTGCAATTATTACTATCGGTAATTGTTACAGAGTATGTTCCTGCTCCCAGGTTGGTTATTGCCGCATTGGTTGATGAGTTTGTCCATAAATATGTATAGGGAGGTGTTCCACCGCTAACTGTAACCATTGCTTCTCCATCGTCAAATCCAAAACAAGAAACATTGTTTTCGCTTATTGTTGGGCTAACTGCTGTTGGTGTGGAAATACTAAATGTTGAAACAGTTTGACAACCGCTGTTATCAATAACACTCATAGAATAAGTTCCCTCGCATAAATCAGTAAATGTTCCGTTACCGTCATCAGGAAATCCCGGAGGACTTAAAGAATAAGTGTAAGGAGCTGTTCCTGAGCTTACTGTTGCTGAAACACTGCCATTGCAAAATCCTGAGCATGTACCATTTGTGGTATTTATATTTACGGTGGGCGCACCAATTTCCGATACCGAGGCGCTAACAGTGGTCTGACAACCATTGTTGTCGGTTACAACTACAGAATAGCTTCCTGCCGGTAATGAATTAACTGTTGTTGTATTAGCACCGGTTGACCATAAATATGTATATCCAGCTGTTCCTCCTGTTGCTGAAACACTTACAGAACCATTGCTTTCACCACAACTTGCCTGCGTAGAAGATGTTGTTGCAGAAAGTGCAGAAGAAGGTTGAGAAATTGTAGCGCTTGTTGTACTGCTGCAACCTGCTGCATCATTAACTGTTACTGTATAAGTTCCTGCAGAAAGTCCTGAAATATCCTGACTGCTAGCTGTTGTTGACCATGTGTATGTAAAAGGACTTGTTCCACCGGAAAGGGATAAGTCAATTGATCCTGTATTTCCACCAAAACATGCAACATTAGTTGAGCTTGCGCTTAAATTTGCAGGTGCAGTTACTGTAATATAGTTTGTTTTTGTTTCGGTTGTAGAACCTACTGCATTTGTTGCCGTAAGTACTACAGTATAAGTTCCGGGTATAGAATAAGTTATTGTTGGATTTGTAGAAGTTGAACTTGAAGGACTTCCACCTGCAAAACTCCAAGAGTACGAATCGGCACCCGTTGAGCTATTGGTAAAAGTTACAGAAGAACCCTGACAAACTGTTGTAGAATTTGCTGCAAAGTTTGCAACAGGCGCAGGAGGAGTAAGACTTGTATTTATGCTTAAATCGTCTATCATAAATATAAATGCATCATTAGAAACACAGTTAATTCCAACGTGTATTTCCTGATTGTCGTAAGCTGATAAATCTATAGTATATTGAGTCCATGTTGTTGGAGCTTCAACATAAGAACCTGAAGTAAGAATTGTAAAACTAGCCGGTGTTCCGTTTGTTGTTGAAACTCCTGCCTTAAATCTTTCAAGTCCCCAATTACTTACATAAGTCTTTGCCCAAAAACTAAAAGAAGAGCCTGTTCCCAATTGCACTTTAGGCGAAATTATCCAGTCGTTGTTTGGTGGTGCAGTTTCATTGAAACAAGCTCCAAACTTCTGGCCACCATGCGGTTGCAAAGCTGTGTTACCTGCTGCGCTTGGTGTTGTTTGTGAGGGGTTGAAAGCAATAAAGTGTCCTGTACCACCTTCATTAGCGAAATCGTAGTCGTTAGAGCCATATTGTCCATCTCCATCAACATCAACGCCCAACCATGGGCCAAAATTTTCCACAAAATCCGCACAGGCTTCAAAATCCATTGTAAAAGCAGTTTCTTGGGAAACAACAGTAATGTAGCCTGTTTTTGTTTCTGTATCAGTTTCAGTTCCATTTCCTGAAGTAAGTGAAACAGTATAAGTTCCGGGTGTTGAATAAGTAATAACCGGGTTAGCTGCTGTTGAAGTAGCAGGGCTTCCTCCTGTAAAAGTCCATGAGTTAGTAGTTGCTGCCGGTCCTGAAAGACTAGTAAAATTGACCTGATTATCAACCGCTACTGTTGTAATATTTGATGTAAAATCGGCAGTAAATTCAACAGCAGGACAAGCCATTGCTGCTGCATAAAGATTTGCTGTGGTTTGTTGACCAATTTCCGTAACTGTGCGGTCGGGACAAATAAGGTAGACAGTTGGGAAATATGTAATTTCATATAGACTGGCAATAGTGGCATTGTCTATTATGGGATAAGGTGTTCCTGTAACCCAATCGCCTTGTGTGGAATAATTACAACCTGCCAAATTATATAAGCAGTCGGTATTTGTACTGCCATCACCTTCAACAAAAATTACCATAAGTTCGTTGGTACCGGGAGGGCCGTAAGTATTATACAAATCTTTTAAAGCATGAGATTGGTGGTAAGTCCAACAAGGACCGCACCACGTTGCCGAAATGTCCATAATAACAGGTTTGCCCTGATTAAGATAGGTATAAAGATTGTGAGAAACCCCGTTAAGGTCGGTTGCTGTAAAATCGGGGCCTATTGAACCATCGGGTAATTGTGCATTTGCAGGAGCAATCTGCACCATTAATGCTGCTAATAGAAGCCAAAAGGAAAGTTTTTTCATAGGTTTGCTTTTTTGTTAAACATTAGTTCGTCAAAGCTATGTCAACTTTCGTATAAAGTCAATGTTTTTTCCCCTAGGTTTTAACCACGATTTTTTATCTCAGGAAATCACTTAGTTGAAATAAAAAACCCCGTAATTACGGGGCTTTTCTATAATTGATCTGTTTTAGGCAAAAAGTTTTGGTATTAAATCAACCACTCTGCATGAGTAACCCCATTCGTTATCGTACCAAGAAAGTACTTTTACGGTTTTTCCAATAACCATGGTGCTAAGGGCATCAAAAATTGAAGAATGTGAGTTATGAATAATATCGCAAGAAACAATAGGATCTTCTGTATATTCAAGAATTCCTTTCATTGGGCCTTCAGCAGCTTTTTTTATTGCAGCATTAATTTCTGCAATAGTAACCTCTTTTTCAAGATTTACTACCAAATCTACTAATGAGCCTGTTGGGGTAGGAACTCTAATAGCCATTCCATCGAGTTTTCCTTTTAAAGCAGGTATAACCTTTCCAACAGCTTTAGCAGCTCCGGTGGTTGTTGGAATTTGAGAAACAGCAGCCGAGCGACCTCTTCTTAAATCGCTGTGAGGTGCATCCAAAATTGCCTGATCGTTTGTATAGGCATGAATTGTATTCATAAAACCATTTACAATTCCAAAATTATCATTTAGAATTTTTGCTATAGGAGCAAGGCAATTTGTTGTGCATGAAGCATTTGATACACAACGGTCTGAAGAACGTATTTCGTTATCGTTAACTCCCAAAACTATTGTATTATCTATTTCATCTTTAGAAGGAACGGTTAGAATAACTTTTTTTGCTCCGTTTTTGATGTGGTCGCCATAGCCTCCTTTTGAGGATTCAAAACTTCTGAAAATTCCTGTAGATTCAACCACAACATCGGGAGTTACAGGCCATGGAATGGAAGCAGGACTTCTTTCAGCACTAACCGGAATAGAAATTCCATTTACAATAATATTCTTCTCATCGAAAGAAACGGTTCCGTTAAATTTGCCCTGCGTTGAGTCATATTTTAGAAGATGAGCAAGGGTTTTTGTGTTGGTTAAGTCGTTAATACCAACAACTTCCATTTCATTTCTTTCAATCGCAATTTTAAACACATTACGACCAATTCGTCCGAAACCATTAATGGCTACTTTTATTTTTGACATGATTCTAATTTTTAGTTATTAAAAACGATTCAAAATTATACTTTTTAAATCATATTGCAAAGATAAATTAGGATTATTGATTGGGGATTTTGGAATAAAACTTTTATTAGTTTGATTTGCCAGCCTTATTATTTGGATTCCTTTGTAACTTTTGTAAAACTCCGGTGATATGCGTTCGGAGTTTGAAAATGCTGAACTCAAAATAGAGTGAGTTTGAGAGTGAGATTCCAGTTGAAAACAGAGTGAGAGTGTTCGTTCGAGTCCATTCTGGACTCTCACTCTCACTCTCACTCTGTTTTGTACCCAGGGCCGGGATCGAACCGGCACGATATTGCTATCACTGGTGTTTGAGACCAGCGCGTCTACCAATTCCGCCACCTGG
>JAFGXD010000124.1 GCA_016936815.1 Bacteroidales bacterium | reverse complement strand
GAAATGAAAAATCCTGACAAATTGTTTTCAGAAATTGAAAAAATTGATTTCATAAAGTGCGATGTAGAAGGATATGAGTCGGAGGTTTTTTCAAATATGCAGACTTTGCTTAAGAAACACAAACCCCTTGTACAATCTGAGTTAAGTGGTATTGAAAATAGAAAAAAAGTAATTGAAATTTTCGAAAATCTTGGGTATTTAACCTATGTCCTAAGAAATGGGGTACTTGAAAAAGTTAATAAAGAGGTAATAGATTCAATAAATACTGATTTTTATTTTAAAATGAAATCGTAAACTTTAGTCTTAATTGACATTTATTTTCAAACCTTCTCTTTCAGCAAAAAAATTACAATCTTATTTTCGAAAATGGTATTAGCAATATTGACCATCAAATGTTGACACCACCGCTTTAAGCAATACTGCTTTTCTATTCGATACTCTCTTGTGTAATGGTTTCGATTTTCCGGTTGGCAATAAAATGGAGGAGGCAATTACACAGATTTGGTTAATAACAAAAAAAACTTGTTTTGTATTTAGTAATGTCGTATGTTTGCGACATAAAACATTTAACAAATGACTTATTCAAAAACCGAAAACTTCGACCAAAACAGCAGGGATATTGCAAAAGTTTGTAAAGCTCTTGCTCATCCTGCAAGAATTGCAATTCTGAAATACTTAGCTGAGCAAAAAGTTTGCATAAGCGGAGATATTACCACCGAAATTCCATTAAGTAGAACCACAGTTTCTCAACATTTGCAAGAACTTAAAAATGCCGGAATTATTCATGGTGAAATTTCGGGAACCCGAGTAAACTATTGCCTTTGCAAAGAAAATGTTGAAATGGTTAAGTCTTTGTTAAATGGCTTTCTAGAAAATATAAACAAAAACACAGTAGAATGCAAAAAATGAAAATCCTTATTTTATGTACAGGAAATTCCTGTAGATCGCAAATGGCACATGGTTTTCTTCAATCATTCGACAAAAATCTGATTATTAGTTCCGCCGGTACTGAGGCTTCAGGAAAACTAAACCAAAGAGCCGTTGCGGTAATGAAGGAAGTTGGAGTGGATATTAGTAGTCATACTTCCGACTCTGTAGAAATGTATTTAGATCAAGAATGGGACTTTGTAATTACCGTTTGTGGTGGTGCAAACGAAAATTGCCCTGCTTTTTTCGGAAAAGTAAAGAACAGACTTCATATTGGATTTGAAGATCCAAGTCATTTAACCGGAGAGGAGGACTTTATTATGAATGAATTTAGAAAAGTTCGAGATCAGATTAAAGATTCATTTTATCAATTATTTATTAATAAACTAAAATAGACAAATGAACAACAAAGAACTAAAAGAAATTGTAAAAGAAAAATACGGCGAAATTGCCGGACAAAGCAAATCTGCAAACCAACATTCTTGTTGCGGAACTAAAGGTTGCTGCGGAGATGTTGATTATACCATTTTTAGCGAAAAATATGACCATTTGGGAGGTTACAATCCTGATGCTGATTTAGGTTTGGGATGTGGCTTACCTACGGAATTTGCAAATATTAAAAAGGGAGACTCAGTGCTAGACTTGGGCTCGGGCGCAGGAAACGATTGCTTTGTGGCTTTACATTATACAGGAGATTCCGGAAATGTTACAGGTCTCGATTTTACTGAAGAAATGCTTCAAAAAGCCAACAAAAACAAAGAAAAACTCGGCTTAAAAAATGTCAGTTTTGTAAAGGGAGATATTGAAGAAATGCCATTTGAAAACAATTCTTTCGATGTTGTAATCTCCAATTGTGTGCTAAATCTTGTTCCTAATAAAGAAAAAGCTTTCAGTGAAATTTTTAGAGTTCTTAAACCGGGAGCCCATTTCTGCATTTCAGATGTTGTAATAATGGGTGAATTGCCAGATGGAATTAAAAATGATGCTGAAATGTATGCCGGTTGCGTTTCGGGAGCTATTCAAAAGGAAAAATATTTGGGAATTATTAGCAATGCAGGTTTTTCCCTTGTGGAAGTAAAAAAAGAAAAACAAATTGACTTACCTAACAGTCTTATGCTCAATTATATTACAATTGACGAACTAAGATTATTTAAGAAGGAAAAAACAGGAATCTATTCAATTACTCTTGTAGGCAAAAAATCTTAATACCCAACAAAACTAAATTCTAAAAAAAAACCACAAACAAAAACAAACATAGAATTATGCCCTCGAAACCCAGACTTAAATTCCTCGACCGATACCTTACATTGTGGATATTTTTAGCCATGGCAATAGGCGTTGGATCAGGTTATCTCTTTCCCGAAATAGCAAAATTTTGGGACTCACTAAAACCCTCTAAAGATAGTACAACCAATTTTCCAATTGCAATAGGATTAATTCTTATGATGTATCCCCCACTTGCAAAGGTTAAATACGAAGAGCTGGGAGATGTTTTTAAAAACTACAAAATTTTATCACTTTCTCTTGTGCAAAACTGGATAATTGGTCCTGTTCTTATGTTCTTTTTGGCAATTGCTTTTTTTAAACTTTTTCCCGGCGAAAATAACGCTAACCTTCCATACATGTACGGTATTATTATGATTGGACTTGCCCGATGCATTGCTATGGTTATTGTTTGGAACGACCTTGCCAAAGGCGATACACAATATGCCGCCGGACTTGTTGCTTTTAACAGTATTTTTCAGGTTCTCTTCTTTTCAGTTTATGCTTACTTTTTTATTGCTGTTTTACCGGGTTGGTTTGGTATTCCTACAAATAATGCGGTAGAACAAATAACAATTTCTCAAATTGGCGAGAGTGTTTTAATTTATTTGGGAATACCTTTTGCAGCAGGCTTTTTGACAAGGTTTGTACTTATTCGTGTGAAAGACAAACAGTGGTATCATAATAAGTTTATTCCAAAAATTAGTCCTCTTACTCTTATAGCTCTTCTGTTTACAATTGTTGTAATGTTTTCATTAAAAGGTGAATACATTGTAAAAATTCCTCTTGATGTTGTTTTAATTGCTATTCCATTGCTCATATATTTTGTGGTAATGTTTGTGCTTTCGTTTTATATGAGCAAAAAAGCGGGTGCAAATTACGAGCAAACGGTAACACTCTCTTTTACAGCAGCAAGTAATAATTTTGAACTTGCCATTGCTGTTGCTATTTCAATTTTCGGAATGCACAGCGGAGAAGCCTTTGCGGCGGTAATTGGCCCACTGGTGGAGGTTCCGGTAATGATTGCTCTTGTTAATTTGGCTTTACGGATAAAAAAGACTTTCTAAATCGATGATTTCCGATTTGTGTAAACAAAAGTTGAGCTTTTTCTTTTGCAACTAACTACTGTTTTCCGTAATGCTTCAAAAAAATCTTATTCGAAAGGTAATACATAATAATTCCAACTACCATTCCTACAAAATAGCCATAAGGTATTCCTATGGCAATTAGTGCAATAACTACGGCAATAAGAAATTGTTTCTTGTCGGTAATTATATCTTTTACCAGTACAATTAATGCCGTACCTTCTAACATTAGTATTACTCCCAAAACAGGTAAAGGAAAAATTTTAGTTATTTCAGTAAAATTTGTGCTAAAAAATAAGCCAAGCAAAATGTACAAAATTCCATAAATAATTACAGAACCTCCTGTGCGGCCTCCAAAAGTAAACTGACCTGCCAAGCCGCCGGAGCCGTGGCAAACAGGAATTCCCCCGAGAAAAGGACTAGAAATATTCATTATTGAATAGGTTAGCCCGATTTTTTTAACTCCAATATTCTTTTCAGGAAATAAATCTTTGGCAACTTGTTTTGTTGCAAAAATAGAATTGCCAAGCGACAAAGGAATTTGAGGCAAAGTAAGCAGGAAAAATGCTGACCATAAATCATCTGTATTTAATTCCGGTAATTGAAAAACCGGCTGCATAGGTTGCATAAAACCTTGGTTGAAATTAAAAGTTATGGAGTAAACAAAGCCAAGCAGAATAATAAAAATTGCAGGGGGATATTTTCTGTTACCAATAAAAATAATTGCTATGAAAAATGAAATACCGGCAAGAACATATCCGCTAACAGCTTCTGCCGGAACATAATCCTTTAAACCAATTAATGCAAGTTGAATACCCAATCCCAGCTGAATACCCCTTATTACGGTTTTTGGAATATACTTTTCTACAAAATTTAATAGGTTGGAAGCAGATAATGCAAACATAATTACCCCAATAAGCAAGCCGCTCATAAGAATCATGTTTCCTGAAACTTGCTGTGTAATTACAATCATTGCAACAGCTTTTAATGGTTGAACGGCCATTGGAATTCCATAAACAAAACCTGTAAGTATTTGCATGGCGCCAAAAACCAGAAGAACATTTGTTACCTGCAAATCGGAAGCAAGCAACATTCCAATAATTAGGGGCAAATCGGTTCCTATGTCACCAAAAGCACCGGAAAGTTCATTTCTGTTGAATTTTATTCTTTGATGTAATATACTTTTTATGCCGGACATTATTTGTCAATTTCAAAGCAAAGTTAAGATAATAAAAAAAAGGCTGCATTAATCTATACAGCCTTTTTTCAATTTATTGAATTCTGGAATTATTTTGTAAGAATAACTTTGCTTATATGTGTCTTTCCATTAGCCACAAAACTAACAAAGTAAACTCCTTGTTCCAGATTACTAAGATTTATTTCTACCAAATCTCCATTTACTTTTTGTCTTAAAACAGTTTTCCCAATTAAATCGTTAACTGAAATTATTTCTGCATCAAGATTTACAAAGCTAACTATTATTCTTCCGGTGGTAGGATTTGGATAAATTGTGTAAGAGGGAGTTTGCGATTGACTGCTAATTCCGTCAACAAAATCAACATATACAGAAGCTGTATCCTGACAATTGTTTGCGTCTGTAACTGTAACTGAATATGTTCCAAAAGCCAATCCGGTTATTGTTGAGTTTGTTCCACCACCCGGGCTCCATAAGTAACTGTAGCCGCTTGTTCCACCACTAACAGTTGCAGTAGCTGTACCATTAGAAGAACCCACAGGATCTTCGGGAGTTGAAGTCATTACAATAGATAATTCATCGGGTTCAAGAATTGTTGTAGAAATAATAGCTTCACAACTATTAGCATCGCTTACTGTAACTGTAACCAAACCGGCAGCCAAACCTGTTTCAGTAGCAGCATTTCCACCGCTAGACCATTCGTAAGTAAATGGACTTGTTCCACCGCTTGTTGTAACTGTAGCCGTTCCGTCTGAATATCCATAGCAACTTACATCTGTTTGATCAATAGTTAGGTCAGCTCCGCCAATGTTATTTATTGTAACAGAGCCGGTTGCTTCACAACCGTTAGCATCAGTTGCAGTAAAATAATATGTTCCGGCTGCCAATCCTGAAATTGAGGTTGAAGTAGCAGTTGTACTCCAATAATATGTATATGGCGTTGTGCCACCTGTAACAATAACTGAGGCTGTACCATCTGAAGCTCCGCAAGTAGCATCGGTATGCGAAAATTCCAGTTGCATTTCGGTAGGCTGAGAAATGGTAACATCAACAGTAGTTTGGCAATCGTTAGCATCATTTACGGTAACAGTATAAGTTCCAGCGGTTAGGTTAGACTGACTTGCTCCTGTAAGAGATCCCTGCCAAGTATAAGTATAGGGACCTGTTCCACCTGATGCATTAACATATGCCTCACCATCATTTCCTCCATAACAAGAAACATAATAAGAGGTGTATGTTGCAGTCAATTCAGCAGGTTCGGTAATAGTAACGCAAGGAGCCGGTGAAACAGAGCAACCGTTCGCATCGCTTGGAGTTACACAGTAGGTTCCCGGATTTAATCCTGTTATTGTTTGTGTATTTGCTCCATTAGACCATTGGTATGAAATAATTCCTATTCCATTGGTTACAGTGGCTACGGCCTCTCCATCGTTAGCACCATTGCAGGAAACATTTGTTTGAGCAATAGTAGCAGTAACTTGTAAAGGCTGAGTTATTACAACATTAGCAGTTGAAGAACAAGGGGTTTCATCTGTAACGGTTACAGAATAAGTTCCTGCTCCTAAATTTGTTGCTGTTGCTGTGGTTTGACTTCCTGCTGCAACATTCCACAAAAATGTGTAAGTTCCTGTTCCCCCAGTTCCGGAAACGGTTGCAGAACCATTAGTGTAACCGTAACATGTTGGTGAAACAAAGGATGTTGAAAGACTAGGTCCTCCTGCTTCTGAAATCGAAATTGAAGTACTTGCCGTACAACCGTCGGAATCTTCTACATCAATAACATAAGTTCCGGCAGAAAGGTTAGAATAGGTATTTGTTCCATCGCCTGTAAATCCATCCGGAGACCAATCGTATGTGTATGTTCCTGAGCCACCGGTAACAGAAACTGAAGCCTGTCCGTTTGCAGAGCCACAAGTAGCATCTGTATGAGATGGAGTTAGAACTATTTGGGTTGGTCCTGAAATTGTAACACTAGCAGTGGCAGTACAGTTATTATTATCTGTAACTGTAACAGCATAAGGTCCTACACATAAATTATTTGCTGTTGAAGTAGTTTGACCTCCGGCACTTCCTGCCCATGTAATAGAATATGGTGAAGTTCCTCCCATTATAGATACAGTAGCATCACCATCGCACAAACCATAACATGAAACATCGTTATGGGTGCTTATAGTTGCAGTAAGATCAGCAGAAGGAGATGAAACGGTTGTACTTGAAGTTAATTGACAACCAAAAGCATCAACAACTGTTACAGTATAGGTGCCTCCGGCTAAACCTGTTTGTGTTGCGCCCGACAGACCTCCTGTCCATGTAACAGTGTAAGGTGTTCCTCCACCTGAAATATTTGCAGTAATTGCCCCATCGTTATCACCAAAGCAATCAATATTAGCTGTTGTTGAGGCGGTTACACTTAAAGCAGAGGCAGGAGCGGTAACAGTTCCGGAGGCAGTAGCAGTACATCCGTTGGCATCGGTTAATTCAACAGAATAAGTTCCGGCAGCCAAGCCCGAAATAGAAGATGTTATAGCACTATTATTCCAAAGGTATTCATAAGGTGTTGCACCACCACTGGCATTTGCTGTAGCAGTTCCGTTATTGGCTCCAAAACAAACAACATTGGTTGTAGAAACTGTTGTTGAAGGATTAGCATAAACAGTAATATAACCGATTTTTGATTCTGTATCGGATCCTTCGCCATTTGTAGCAACAAGGCTAACATTGTAAGTTCCGGGTGTATTGTAAGTAACCGTTGGATTTTGTGTAGAAGAACTGGCAGGTGTGCCTCCCGAAAATGTCCATGTCCATGAAGTAGGTGCATTTAAACTGGCATCTGCAAAAGAAACTGTTTGTCCTGCACAAACATAAGTATAATTAGAAGTAAAATCTGCAATAGGTGGATTGGCATATCTTTCAATGTTAATATCATCTAAAGCTATTCCATATCTATCGGCAATGCTATAATCGTGGAAACCAATGTAATAATTTCCTGAACTTGGAACTGTAAAGGTAGTAATTGATTGAGCATAAGCCTCATTATTAATTGCATTATGATTGACAATAAGAGTTGACATAGTAGCCGGATCCTGAGCTGAACCTATATAAACTTCAAGGTTTTGCGGGCCATAAGTAGCAGACATTACCCTGTAGTAGAATGAAATTCTGTATTGAATACCTGCATCAAGGGTCAGACATTTTGTAAAAAGCCAATCGTCCGAAGGATTTGTGGCATTGTATAAGCAAATTGCAACCCCAGTGCCTGTATTAGCATAGGTGGCATTTTGATAGTAATCCCAGGTCGATTCGTCTTCATCAACATCCACAATAGTCCATTCAAGAAAATCTTCGTCAGTTTCGAAGCCCATTGTATATGCATCTGTAATATATTCGCAAGTACGTTCTCTAACCTCAATATAATCTTGTTCAAGTCTATTTCCTGAACCATTAGCATTTGTAGCCGTAAGCGAAATATCGTAAAAACCGGGAGCTGCCCATGTAACACCTGTTGGATTTTCTGCTGTAGAAGTTGCCGGAGTTCCCGATTCAAAAGTCCATGCCCATGATGTTGGGTCATTCAAAGAATAATCTTCAAAATCAACCGGCTCATTTACAAAAGTAATTTGAGGAGAACCATAGAAATTAACAACAGGAGGTGCTGCAGGGTCGAAAGGACAGGCATAAGGAAAAATTCCTGCTTGTATATTTATTGCTGCCAAATCAAACATTGAATACCAAGTACCTCCGAAGTTCGACCAGTTTGTGCCCGGATTAACATCGCCGTTGACATTAGATATATAAGCCAGTGTATCTCCTGCTGCTTCCTGAGCTGTTGTTGGTAAGGTACTTCCAATGTAAAAAGGCTGTGAAATTGAAATTGGTGAATCGAATTCTATCCAGTTCATTCCGTTCGATAAATCGCCCAAAGCAACTGTCTTAGTGCCAAGAATTGTTCCGGGGGCACCTGCTGTACCATTGCTGTTCCAAACATTTACATTTACAGTTGTTGCCGGGTTGCCTACAACTTTTGCAATCCATAGATAAACACCTTCTACTCTGTCGTATCCAACAATATCATTGGCATCGAAATATTCAGAAACTGCTGTAATTTCATATTCATTATTACCAACAAGATAACCTCCGGCTGTTGTATAAACAGTAGCAGTTCCGGGAAGAGGATAATGAAGAACGTCGCAAGATGTAAGCTCATCCATTACGGTAATATAGCCAAGTTTTGTTTCAGTATCGTTTCCATAAGCATTTGTAACAGTTAAGGCAACATCATAAGTTCCTGCTGTATTGTAAACTACTGAAGGATTTGCCGCAGTTGAAGTTGGGGGAGTTCCACCGGAAAAAACCCATGAATATGATGTTGCAGAGCTTGAAAGATCTGTAAACTGAACTGTTCCTGTTGTAAGAACTGTATTTACATCCGAAACAAAGTCTGCTGTTGGCGGGTTATTACCACAGGGTTGATTTGTTCCGTCGAGAACCATTGCACCTGTATTGTCGGGGTCCAACCATGGTTGAAGTCTATTAGTTGAACCTACTCCGTTCTGATCCCAATGGTACGACATTTTTCCGTAATAATCGGGCCATGTAGGATTGTCGCAAGTGGAGCTTCCTCCGGTAAGTGTTCCAACTATTCTTCCATTTGCATCGAAAAGAGGAGAACCTGAAGAACCGCCTTCAGAACAACCATGACCATTAGTTGTGGAAGCCCAGGTTAATCTCCAATGCGAAAGAACACCATTTCCATTCCACTGAGCAGATGCTGTATTAGATGTATAGGTTGAAATTTTCTTAATATCTCCGGCAGGATGATGAATTCCAACTCCCGAAGAGCTAGAGGTATTTGCTCTGTTCCAACCATTATAATATGGATTCCATGAATCCGGAAGGGTAGAATTCAGTTCTATTAGAAAAAAGTCAGAACCGGTTGCACCCTCATCACCTCCGTTTGCACGAAATGTTCCGCCAACAACAGAGTTATAAGATGGTGAGGTAGAAGGATTTGGACATCCTGCTGCTTCAAAGTTAAAGTAAAATACCCATTGGTTAAGATCGGAAGCAGAAACAGACCCTCCACAATGATCGGCTGTTAAGAAATATGGGGTGCAATCTTGTCTTACGTTATTAATGAGAGAACCTGAGCACCATCCATAGTTAGCACCATCTTTAATCATAATTCTTGCCACGCCGCGCTTTTCATCTTGCCAATTTGTGCCTTCAGGGGTGCAGTTAATATTAACCTGACAAGCATCATCTGAATCTCCAAAACCTCTTTCAGGATAAAGATAATCTACATCTCTGTAAATATATGCTATTTCCGATATTTCAATTTTTGCTTCACCCATGCAAATAATGGGTTCAACATATTCTAAATAAACAACATCGCCTTTTATTAGTTCTGTTGCAAAAAGTCCTGATTCTGTATTATTTTTACTTGTAAAAGCTCCAATAACCTGAGTCCTGTCTTCGTTGTATAAAAACAGTTTTGTTCCAACAGGCAGATGGAAATTGTTGTAATAAACACCAAGAGCTTCAGCACTTTTTACCTCAATTCTTAATCTCCAAACCCTTCCACCGCCTCTTAATTCAGTCCAATTACCGGCATTGTTAAGATTTAGGTCAACAGGAATAGAAACGCCAACTCTGTGAAGAACTCCATTGTTAGCATTAATTTCATCTTCTGCACGAATATATTCAATATCCGGAGTAGAAAGAACAAGATTGTCTACCAGACTAACTTGCTCAGGGAATGTGAAACTGGGGGGTTGTCCGCCCTGACTAATTTGAGATAGTAATGATGAAGTACAAATCATCATTAGAAATCCTGTTAATAGCAGTAGTTTTTTCATTTTGTTAATTTTAGGTTTAATATTTAGTATTCATATTTCAATTTTTCTTCAAATCCATAAATGGAAATAAGCATGGGTT
>JAFGXD010000123.1 GCA_016936815.1 Bacteroidales bacterium | reverse complement strand
AGTCTATCTTGAACTTCAAGAGTGCTTTTAGAAATACATATAGCATATATTTCATTACCAAAATAAAAATCGTATTTGTTATGAAATTTCAATACAATAATTATCAAAAACCTTTCATAATCTAATTTTGCAATAGGATAATAAATGTTTCTATAGGCTTTACCATAACAATCAATAGAACTACTGCAAATATATTTTTTTACAAAAGCAGAGTCTAAAGCTTCAATTTTTGCCAGACTATCAAATAGACGATTGCTGTAAATCAAATTAGGCAAGTAATCTAGACTTAATATCATGCATTCTTTTTCAGGAAAAATGTCAAACATTGACAGTAATATTGTGTCATTTACCTGTTTTTTTTCTTGTTTTTCTACCGGAATACTATTTGCCTTTTCAATAGTTTCGTCATTCTGTTTTTCTAATTCCTGACAGCTAAAAAGAAGAATTAAACAAAATGGGAATAATATCTTTTTCATAGTTTCATACTGTTTGAAAATTTGATTTTTATCATTTTTTGGGCTATCTATTAGGAGCAACACTTATAAGTTTATGGGTACCATCATTAACATACACATGTCTGCTGTCTGGTGAAATGAAATTTGTAGATGGATAATAATATGCTCTATCCCCATCCACCCTCACAACCATACAATTCTCCATTCCCAAATTAGCAGAGTGATATTGGTTGTAGGATTCGGCGATCATCCAGCGGCCAATTGGGCTGTCCCACAGGCTTAGCTCGAAGGAGTTGTAGCCGGTTTCGTTGGTTTCGTCTTCGGCAAATACGCCATGGCTAATGCTGCTACTAGTGTTATTTTGGTTTTTTTCAAACCTTGTTATAAAAACTATTTTGGTTTTGTCTGGCATTTTTTCTATTAAAGCAATAAAGATAATTATTTTTCTTTTATCCAAAACAACTTACCAAGCAAAGTCAACATGAGAATTGCATAATTACCCTCCAACAATCAAACAAAAGTATTTCTCAATAATTGAAAATGTTTGAGAAAAATTGAAAAAAATACCATAACTTTATAGAATAAAACAAAAGCAAATTATGGAATTAATAGGCAAAATTGAAGAAATTCTTGAAGAAAAAATTAGAAAAGATGGAGATGATATTTTTAGTTATCAATATTTTAATTTGAAAGTAGACGATGAAAGTCAGCAAATTATTAATATTGTTATTTGGGCGAAAATGATTGACCTTAAGAATTTTATTAAAGGAGACAAGGTTAGGGTGGAGGTAACAATTAGCAGTTACCAAAACAGAGGTTTTTGGCATACCACGGTTAGAGCTTTAAGAATGGAGAAAATCTGCTCAATTTGCAACATCAATGAACTTCTGGTAATTAATTCAAATTAGTTTCCGCTTTTTCTTAAAATACCACAATTTATTAACAAGTCTATTTTTTTTGCCAATAAAGTACTATTTTCAACGGTTTTTTTAATAAAAAATTTGCAGTATATGAAAGTTGATGTTTTGCTAGGAACGCAGTGGGGCGACGAAGGAAAAGGAAAAATTGTTGATGTTTTAACTCCTTCTTACGATGTAATTGCCAGATTTCAGGGAGGTCCCAATGCCGGACATTCTCTTGAGTTTAACGGAATGAGACATGTTTTGCACACAATCCCTTCCGGTATTTTTCATTCCGATTCTTTAAATATTATTGGCAATGGTGTGGTTTTAGATCCTGTTGTTTTTAAGAAGGAAATAGATAAGCTAAAAGAACTGGGCGTTGATGCAAGAAAAAACCTTGTTATTTCAAAGAAAGCTCATCTAATTCTACCAACTCACAGGATTATTGATGCTGCCTCGGAAGCCGCAAAAGGGAAAGAAAAAATTGGCTCTACTCTTAAGGGAATAGGACCAACTTACATGGACAAAACAGGCAGAAACGGTATGCGTGTTGGTGATATAATTTCTCCTGAATTTTTGAATAAGTATAAATATCTTACCGAAAAGCACGAGAATATTCTAAAACATTACGATTACGATTACTCGCTGTTGGATTTTGAACAAGGTTGGTTCGAAGGTATTGAGCTTATTAGAGAATTCAAACTTGTTGATTCAGAATATTTAATGAATGATTTAATATCGGAAGGAAAGAAAATTCTCGCCGAAGGAGCGCAGGGAACTTTACTTGATATTGATTTTGGAACTTATCCTTTTGTTACTTCTTCAAATACCGTTTGCGCAGGAGCTTGCAACGGACTTGGTTTTGCTCCCGGAAAAATTGCCCGGGTAATGGGAATTTTTAAAGCTTATTGCACTCGTGTTGGTTCCGGACCTTTTACAAGTGAATTACTTGATGAAGATGGCATTAAACTGCAAAAAATGGGGCATGAATTTGGTTCAACAACAGGTCGCCCTCGTCGTTGCGGTTGGCTAGATTTGGTTGCTCTTAAATATGCCGTAATGATTAATGGAATTAATGAACTTATAATGACAAAAGCCGATGTGCTTGATAGTTTCGATTCAATTAAACTTGCAAGTCATTATTTGGTTAATGGAGAGAAAACTGCATTCTTTCCATATTCAATTGAAGGAGATGTAAAGCCTGTTTATAAAGAGTTTAAAGGCTGGAAGGTTGATATTACAGGAATAAGAACTTATAACGAATTACCTGAGGAGCTTAAGAATTATATAAGTTTTATTGAACAAGAAACAGGTGTTCCGGTAAAAATTGTCTCTGTTGGCCCAGATCGTGAACAAACTATTTTTAGATAAAATTGGCCTTTGGATTTTTGTAAATGTTTATATTTTTGTGTTGATTGATAATAATTTAAAACTATAAGATATGTTTAAAGTAAATGAATATTTTGATGGAAATGTAAAATCAATTGCTATTGACAGCCCCGAAGGACCTGTTACAATTGGCGCAATGAAAGCCGGTGAATACGAATTTGGAACTACCTCGGTTGAGTTTATGACTGTTATAACCGGTGCAATGGATGTTAAGCAACCCGGAAGCGACAAGTGGGAAACTTATAAACCGGGAGAGACTTTTAGAGTTGAAAAAGATGTGAAGTTTCAGGTGAAAATGGCTACCGATACAGCTTACAAATGTCTTTATAAGTAGAACAGAACTTTCTTTTTATTATCTCTTTTCAAATTAAAATTAATTGGAAAACTCCTCAAAATACGATAAGGTTAGGCTTCATTATAAAATCTGGATTTCCGGCAATCAGGGCCACAAAGTTATTGATGATGAACGAATGGAACTCCTTAGATTAATAAAAGAATTGGGTTCTCTTAAAGAAGCTACCGATAAAATGGGAATTTCTTATCGAAAAGCCTGGGGCGATATGCGTGATTGCGAGGAAGGACTTGGTTTTGCGCTTATTGAAAAACAGCGGGGTGGACAAGCAGGCGGTCATACAATGCTAACTGATGAAGGAAATAGATTGCTTGAAGCTTACACACAGCTTCACGAAAAGTTTAGAAAAGAAGTTAATGAGGTAATTATTGATTTTAAACGAACTATTAAGGGAAAAAAATCGATTTAATCTAAACGCAGAGGCGCAATGCATTTCGCTTTGTAGTTATAACCTGATAATTTGAAAGAGTTTTTTTCGATTTTAGAAAAAGGTTATTAACTTTGCCGAAGTTTTTGGCTCTTTTATTTATTAATTTCTGTAAAGGAATTTTGATTTCTAATATAAAAGAAAAATTTTTTACCTAGGGATATGAAAAGAATTGCATTTCGCTTTTTTATGGTTATTTGTTCTATTTGGGCTATAAGCTCATGCAAAAAGGATAAGGAACAGATTCCTCCTGTTATTCAGCTTGTTAGTGTTTTAGGCAATACTGATGATGGTGATACGGCTGCTATAGGTCAGGCCTTAAGGTTTAAAATTAAAGCCGAAGGAATTGATGTTAATTTAACAAATTTCACCATAAAAATATTTGATGGTGAAAACACCAAAACATTAGTTGATTCCGGATTAAATTCATCTTCATTTGTTACCGAAGAGATTTTTTATCAAGGGGTTGAAGATGAGGCTGAATGGATTTTTACGGTAATGGACAGAAATAGACACAAATCTTCTTTTTCACTGAAAATATATAAAGATCCAAATTCACAATTTGGAGGTATTTATGAATTTCCAAATGTAGTTTTAGGCTATCAGAATAATACTGAAGTCGGACAGTTCTTTCTGCCTTTTATGAACAAAGTGTATTTTTCCGACTCAGCGGCACTTTTCAAAACTTACGTGCATAATATTGTGTATTTTAACTACAGGGAAGATGGTGGGGTAGAACTTCCAAGTCCTACTTTTTCATCACCCGGAGAAGATGCAGGACTTTATGGAGAAATGTACATAGATTATTATACTTCATTAACATCTTGGGATACACTTAATTATACTAAATACGATATTCGTGCCGATAACGGTGTTAGTGCCGAAGATTTTGAAAATGCTCATAACGATAGCCTGCTAATTGTTTCTTATGACAATGTTTGGGGCAAGAAAAAGTACAAATGGGCAACAGATGGCTTAATCATTCCATTTCAAACGGCAAATGGGAAGAACGGCATAATTAAAGTTATTAAAGCCGACACAACAGATTCCGGAACAATACGCTTTTCAATGAAAATTCAACGATAAATATATATTAACTAAAATTTGTAATTATGAGAAAAATTCTACTTTCATTTTTTTGCCTGATTTTTTCAGGTGTGCTCGTTGCACAACAAGATACTATTGTAGCCTTTACTTTTCCTACCGGGGAATTGGTAACCGATACATTACCGGATGCAGGTCTTTCAGGAAATCTTGGTTACTCAATTAGAGCTGAGGGCGGTACTTCTGCTATTGAAATGAAAAACGGTGCAACAACTTTTGCTGCTCAGGCAACGGGTTGGGATTCCGGAGCAGATACTAAATTCTGGTCAATTAAATTTAAGGCAGCCGGATATGCCAATTTAAAAGTTTATTCGAAAATGGAAGCCGGTGGAGCAAACCCTGGTCCACGAGATTGGAAAGTTCAGTACAAAAGAAGTTCTACCGATTGGGCTGATGTTCCGGGTGGTACTATTACTGCTGCTAACGATTGGACAACCGGTGTTGTAAATGGAATTACATTGCCTTCCGATTGCGATAATCCGGGCTCAGAATCAATTTATGTAAGGTGGATAATGACATCCAATACTGATATAAATGGCGATGATGTTCTTTCAACAGGAAAATTTAAAATTGATGATATTGTTGTTTTAGCTTCAACCTATGTTGAACCCGATACAATTACAGGTTGGTCTTTTCCAAATCCTGACGATATTGAATTAAACGCAAATATGGGGCTTTCAGGAAATCTTGGCTATGATATTCGCGCCGAGGATACTTCCTTTAATCAAAGAACCATTTCTTTAACAAATGGTGCTGATGGTACCGGTGATTATGCAGCTACAGCAGAGGGTTGGGACGAGGGTGCAAACAATAAGGCTTGGTCGATAAAATTTAAGGCAAACGGCTACTCAAATATGAAGGTATCTTCAAAGCAACGTTCAGGAGATACAAACCCCGGACCAAAAGACTTCAAAATTCAGTGCCAACTTAGCGGTCAACCATGGATTGATGTTGTTGGTGGTAACGTTACTGTTGCAAACGATTGGACTACAGGTGTAGTTGACAGACTTGCTCTGCCTTCAGAAATTGATTTACCCGGCTCTACTTCAATTTACATCCGTTGGATTATGACTTCAAACGACGATATTATGGGTGGAACGGTAGCTTCTACAGGAACTTCAAAAATTGATGATATTCTGGTTATTGGCGAAGCTTCAGGAAGTGGAATTGAAACTATTATTTATGCAGATAAATTGAATGTTTATCCAAATCCTTCAAATGATATTATTAATGTTGAATCAGAAGATGAAATCGTTCTAATTCAGGTTTATAATCTAATGGGCGCTAAAATACTTGATTACAAAGTAAATAGTACTTTTAGCTCATTAGATGTTTCTGAATTGACTAATGGAATGTATATTTTACGTGCTTTTTACAAAAACGAAAGACAAGCTGCAACAAGAAGAATTATTGTTGAATAAGTAAATTAACAACAGCCGCTATTACCACCTAATTTGTATTAGCGGCTGTTTTATTATTATATATTGAAAACATTTTTTATCATATTCCTTCTTTTTCCTTTAATCTCTATTACACAGGTAATTAGGGGAAAAGTTGTTGATTCACAAAATAATCCGCTAGCCGGAGCTAATATTTTTATTCCGGAATTAAAAAGAGGAATTTTTTCCAACGAGAGAGGCTTTTTTGAAATTGAGGTCCATTATTCCGGAAAACTTAGTATTAATGTAAGCTTCTTGGGATATGTATCTCAATCGAAAACTTTGCTGGTAAGAGAAGGAGAAACCAATCAGATTTCTTTTATTCTGGAAAAGCAAACTTTTAACCCCGGCGAAGTAATTATCGAAGCCAACAGAAAAAGCGACCTGAGTATTCAATCTCCCGGAAAAATTCATATTATTAATGCAAAAAAAATTGAACAAAGTTCTTCTCTTTCAATCCCTTCTGTATTAACATCTCTATCGGGTGTTGATGTGCGAACAGATTTTGGTATGTTTTCTTCAAAGTCGGTTGTTTCGCTTAGAGGCCTTGGAGGCGGAAACCAAACCGGAACACTTGTGCTCCTGGACGGTTGTCCCATAAATAAATCGGATGCAGGTTCGGTTAACTGGAATATGATTGATAAAGATATTATTGAGGAAATAGAAATTGTTAAAGGTCCCGCATCCATTTTGTTTGGAAGCAATGCAATGGGTGGAATTATTAATTTTATTACCAAACGACCTGAAGAAAAATTCGGCGGAAAAATCACAGCTCAGTATGGAACTTATAATACTTTTAATCAGAAAGTTCTATTAACCGGAAGGTCACAGAACGGAATTTTGTACGGAAGAATAATTGCTAACCATAAAAAATCCGATGGATACATCAATACCCCCGATTATATTATTAAAGAAAATGATACAATTGTGGTACCCGTCTTTTTTGATGAATATATGTATTCAGCTATGCTTGGGTTTCAACCTGATATTAAAGACAAAATCGAACTTACAATTAATTATTTCGATGATATCAGAGGTAATGGTGTTAAAATATACGAAGACAAAGGTGCTGTTACTCATCACGATACATGGCATGGCATTGGAAGATACCATAAAGAAGTTGGAAAATCGGTTTTCGATTTCAATTTTTTTTATCTTGAGGAAGATTACAATCGTCTCGACGAATACTATAGTATGAGTGAGTACAAACTTTATGAGGTTGTTTCGAAAAGAAAAGAAATTGGATTTAGAGCTTCAGGAATAAGTGAAAAAGACTCGATTTATAGATTTACTTATGGATTTGATTACAAAAATGGATGTGTTGATGGGGCAGATATCTATTATTCTTCAACCGACCTCATAAGAAACAAAGGAAATATAGGCATTTTTGGAGCTTTCTTTCAATCGGAATTTTATTTCTTAAACAACAAACTTAGCATTACTCCAGGTATTCGTTACGATATTAGTGTTTTTAATAATGGCAGTTTTTCAATTGAAGACCCTTCTTATATGATTGAATATTTGGTCGATTATCAGTTTTTTGATTTACCAAAAGAAACCTATTCAGGACTTAGTCCAAAGTTAAATATTAACTACAAAATAGATTCTAAGACTTTGTTATACTTTTCTTTAGGTAAGGGTTTTAGAGCACCATTATTGGAAGATTTGTGTCGAACAGGCAAAAGAAAAACAGGCTTTAAAATTGCTAATCCGGAATTAAAACCGGAATATATTTTTAATTATGAGGTGGGAATAAACTACAAGACAGAAAAACTAAAAGCTTCCTTTTCAACATATTTTATGGATGGAAGAGACTTTATGTATTTCCTTTCAACCGGAGATTCTGTAAATTTGGGCTATTCTATTGTTCCGGTTTATAGAATGGAAAATATTAGTGAGGTAAGAATTTTTGGCTTAGAGACGGATTTCGAATTAGAAATGAACAGATTACTTTCTTTTTCAGCTAATTATACTTATAATTCTTCTGTTATTTCTAATTTTATAAAGAAATCTCCTGCAGATTTTAATCTTGAAGGAAAATATCTTGTTGACATTCCTTTTCATAAAGGAGCAGCCGGACTTATTTTAAGAACAAAATTTGTGAATTTTTCTATTAAAGCTGTTTATACCGGTTCGAGGTACATCAATGAAGAAAACAATATTGATGTTACATATTTTAAATCAGATAAATATCCTTCATTTTATACTCTTGATGCAAAGTTAAGCAAAACAATAAATTCATTTAAAATCGATTTGGAGTGTGAAAATATTTTTAATGAAATTTACGTAAACAGAAGCGGGTATCGCTCGCCCGGCAGAATAATTATGGTTTCAGTAACATATAGTATTAATAACAAAAACAATAAAAAATGAAAAACAAAATCCTATCAGTATTGCTAGTGGCATTGGCCATTATTACGCTAAATTCTTGCGAAAAGAAGGAGCAAAAGCAAGCAGAAGCTGCTCCCGAAAAAGTTTGTTACGATGGCTCTCGTCCAATACAGGCCGATACCGCCGATCTTACTAACGATTTTTACGACAATGCAGAGACCGTAGAGCTGGAAATGACAGAAATTTCTGTTGAAGGTGAAATTGAGAATCCCGGTAAAGTAGATTTTTCAAAATTACCAATGAGATCGGTAATTGTAAAAGAAACTCTTCTTGATGGCAACGGAGATAAGTTCGTAGGAGCTTATAGATACGATGGCTACTCACTTTACGATATTCTTAATAATTGTAGATTGGCAAAGAAAAATGCAGATTCTTTTCGTCCAATAATTGATTTATATGTTGAATTAGAGAATTCTTTAGGAGAGAAATCCGTAATTAGTTGGGGAGAAATATATTATCCTAATCACCTTCACGAAATATTAATTGCGAAAAGAGTTATGCGTATTGTGCCTTCAAAAACTAATGAACTTTGGGATTTGCCTGAAAAATCTAAACTTGTAGTTTCAACAGATTTAATAACTGAAAGAAATATTTCGCAACCCGTAAAAATTAGCGTTAAATCTCACCCTATTGAACTTGAGACTATTAAAGGAAAGAAGCCTCTTTTTTCTCCGACTCTGGATATTGTAATAAATGACGAAAAGGTAGAAACATTTTCTGAGAATCCTAAAAATTTAACCAACACGGTTTTACATACAATTTTCTACGGAAGGGGTAGGGGTATTCATTCAACTTTGCCTTTCGATGGTGTTAAACTAAAAGATTATTTTGCCGAAAAAATTAAAAGAACACAGAAGTCTTTAAGGGAAGGTTTGTTTGTTTTCGCAGCCGACGATGGATATAGAGCCGTTTATACCTACAGCGAGGTTTGTAATCGTAACGATCAGGAAGATGTTTTGCTAGTTTGCAGGCCAGAGCTAACAGATAACGGCATTTTCAGAGTTTTTCCGGCCTGCGATTTTTTCTCCGATAGAGCTGTAAAGGGAATGAAAACCATATATTATTTTGAGTAAACTAAAACAGCCTGATAGCAATTTCAGGAATATAAATCTTAATAACATCCTCTTCTTTGAAAGGGGATGTTTCATTTTTGCCCGAATCTAAAATTATTTTTACTCTGAACCCAACATCTGCAAATATTTCTGTTCTATTTGTCAGTTTTGCAATAAAACTTATTTTCCCAACAAAACAATTCTCTTTTTCCTCTTCTATTGAATCACTTATAATAATCTCTTTAGGATTTATTATCAATTTTTTTTGGGTAATGTTGTTATTTATATCGGCTTTTAGTTTAAATCCTCCAATAATTGTTGCTGTTTTGTTTAAAAAAGAAACTATTTTATATAGGTTTGGATTTCCAATAAGGTTAGCTACAAAATCATTAGCAGGAAAACATTCAATGTCTTTACATTTTCCCTTTTGAATGATTTTTCCTTCATGCATAATAATTATCTCATCTGCAAGTGCGCATGCTTCTTCAAAGTCATGGGTTACGTGAAGAATTGTAATTCCTTCCTTGTTAATATTTTTTAGTAGTGGCAAAAACTCATTTTTCAGTCTTGCATCAAGAGAAGATAATGGTTCGTCGAGTAGCAATATTTCAGGCTCCATTATTAATGTTCGGGCTAATGCTACTCTTTGTAATTCACCTCCCGATAAAGTTTTTGGCATTCGGTCCAGAAGGTTTAAAATTTCTAGTTTCTTAGCCATTTTTTCTACCCTGACAGATATTTCAGATTTATTGAATTTTTTTCTTAATGAATATGAAATGTTCGCCCTAACCGACAAATGTGGAAAAATAGCATAATCTTGAAATAGTAATCCAATTTTTCTATTAGAAATACTTTGCTTTCCTATGGGTTCTTCGTTTTTGAATATCTCTCCTTTATCAGGATTAATTAGCCCTGTAATGATTTCAAGTAAAAGCGATTTGCCTGCTCCAGATTCTCCCAAAATCGCATAATAACCTCCTTTTTTTATTGAAAAGGAAATATCTCTAATTTCGAAATCCTTATATTTTTTGCTTATATTTTTTAATTCTAACATTTTAATTCTGTTTTTTTTCGGAAAGCAATCTTATGGCAATGAAAAAGAGTAAACTTACACAAATAAAAACGGCTGCTATTGGTTGTGCGTATTCAAGTCCAAAGGCATTAAATCTTTCAAAAATCATTACCGGTGTAATCATTGGGTGATAGGCAATTATAACTACTGCACCAAATTCACTCATTCCTCTTGCAAACATTAAAACAAATCCGGAAACTATACTTCGCCAGGCTAGGGGTAATGAAATTGAAAAGAAAACTCTTGTTGGAGAAGCACCCAAGTTTAATGCTGCTTTTTCTAATCGATCAGGAACGGCTTCAAATCCGTTTCTGGCAGCATTTAATAAAAACGGAACGCTTACAAATGCCATTGCTAGCGAAATTCCAATGGGATGACCTATTAAATTCAAACCAAAATTGTCTGCCACTGTTCCCAATGCGCTATCTCTTGAAATAAACCCCAGTATTGCTATACCTGCTGCCGAATGAGGAATTACAATTGGTAAATCTATTATTCCTTGAACTATTTTTTTTCCGAAAAACTCCTTTTTTGCCATTAAATATGCTAAAGGTATTGCTGCAATAGAAAATGCTAATGTTCCAAATAATGAGGTTGTTAGTGTTAAAATAATGCTAGATCTTACTTCTTTGTCTTTTGCGGTTTCAAAAAACTCTGTACCCGATGTTTCAAGAAAAATTCCGGTCAATGGGGCAACAATAAAGAGTAAGACTAATGCTCCAAAAAACATAAAAACCAAATACAATCTGTTAGTTTTTGTATGCATTATTTTTTATTTCTTTTTTGAAAACTTTTTAAGCTCATTAGGAATATTTTCGTAAAACGGCGATTCAGAAGGTATAATAGATGGCTGTCCATTTCTTTCCATTATTTTCATTCCTTTGTTTTGGTCTAATAAATATTCCAAAAACTTTATTGCTAAGGCTTTATTTGGTGCATTGTTAATTATTGTAAGTCCGTAAACCATTGCTTCACCTTTCTGAATTACTGTTTCATTAGGAGTTTTCCCTGATATTTGCGTTGATGTCTTTGAGTAATAATCGTTTAATTCAGGAAGTTTTAAATTTATGCTGTCGGGTAATATCAAATATTCTAAATTATGCTGCTCTGCAACCGATCTGTAGATAAAAATGTAGTCTATTGAATTAGATTCTAACAAGCCCAATAAATCTGTTTCTTTTGGTCTTATAAATCTGGAGTCTTTATCTAGAACCGCTTTAGCTAACCCCGGCTTATTGTAATATTTTTCTGCAAGCTGCATACACAATTCAGTTCTGTAACCGCAGGGGTCGGCATTTGGGTCGGATCTTCCGTAAGCAACATCTTCTTTTTGAAGAATTTCAAACCAATTATTTTCATTTATTTCTCCTGAATATCTCGATTTTTTCGTGTAGGTTATTGTCATTTCGTTACTTACAAAATTAATATACCAATTTGTGTAATTGGGCATCAAAATGTCTTCTATTACTTTATAATCTGCCGAGGCCATAATATCGCAGGGCTTTTTTAAATCCGAAATTTTTCTTGCAGAATTTCTACTTCCTGCTGCTTCCATTTCAATTTCAACATCAGGATTTTCTTTCATAAACTCCTCTGCTATTTGCTTTAGCGGCACAGAAAGACTTCCGGCATGAAAAATTATTAACTTTTCCTTTTTCTGCTGATTGCACGAAAACATAAGGAAGGCTACAATTGTTAATAAATATAGATTTATGAACTTCATGAGTTATTCGTTATGAAACTGCAAACATATCCAATTTGTTTTAATTTAGCAAGGTTAGAAGGTATGAAAACAATTAGCCTTAAATAAAAAAATATTGTACTTTTGAGAAAAATTTTATTGTTGTGCAAAAAATTGAACAATCTACTATATCGCAGGTAAAATCTCTGTTGGTAAACAATCCCAAGATTCTTATTATTACTCATAACAATCCCGACGGCGATGCTTTGGGTTCTACTTTGGGCCTTTTTCATTGTCTTAAAAATCAGGGCTTTTGGGTTGCTATGATTACGCCTAACGATTTTCCTGAATTTCTTCAGTGGATGCCGGGTAATGAGCTTATTGTTTCGGGCTTTTCAGCAAAAAATCTTGCAATTGATAGAATTACCAACGTAGATCTAATTTTCTGCCTCGATTTCAATCAGGCCAACCGCCTCGCTTCTTTGGAAGAGACTTTTAATAAATCTAAGGCAAAAAAGATACTCATCGATCATCATCCAAATCCCGGAAACTTCCCTGATATCTGCATTTCAGATGTTACTGTTAGCTCTTGCGCAGAAAAGGTGTGGCAGTTAATGAACTTAATGGATTGGAAAAAATATATCGACCTAAAAGTTGCCGAGTGTATTTTTGCAGGGATTATGACCGATACCGGGGCGTTTAGCTTTAATTCATCTACTCAGGATACTTACAAAGTTGTTTCGGAACTTTTGGACTACGGAGTTAATAAAGACCGGATTTTCGATTTGGTTTACAACAATTTTTCTGCCGATAGAATGAGATTGCTGGGATACTGTCTGGAACAAAAAATGAAAGTATTTCCCGAATACAAAACTGCTTTTATTAGCATAACAAAACAGGAGCTAAATAATTTTAACTTCAAATCCGGAGATACAGAAGGCTTTGTAAATTACCCCCTTTCTATTAAAGGGATAAAATTTGCCGCTTTGTTTATAGAAAATAAAAGCTTCATAAAGGCATCGTTTAGGTCGAAAGGGGCATTTAATGTTAACGAACTGGCAAAAACTCATTTCGAGGGCGGTGGTCATATTAATGCTGCCGGAGGCGAATTTAAAGGTTCTATGGAAGAAAATAATGCTTTTTTTGAAGGCTTGCTCCCTTCATACAAAAACAAATTAATTGAGGAATAAATGAATATTGTAACAAAAACATATTTCTGGCTGTCTTTTTCTTTGTTGTTGTTTTTATCTTGTTCGGATAATACTGAAAACGACAAAAAACCTTTGTCAACTAAAGAAAAACAGGAAAAGAAAGAAATGCTTGAGAAAGCAAATAAAGGTTTGGTGAAAATTCATAACGAAAGAATAATTCAATTTGCTAAACGTAGAAAATGGAATCTTACCCAAACAGAAACCGGCTTATGGTACGAAATATATAAAACATCAAACGGAGTTCCTGTAAAAACCGGAGATGTTGTTACTCTTAAATATTCAATTATTTTGCTGGATGGAACGCTGTGCTATTCTTCCGATTCGCTTGGTCTTAAATCTTTTAAAGTTGGGCAGGGAGGAGTAGAGTCAGGTTTGGAAGAAGGTATTTTGCTTCTTAAAAATGGAGATAAAGCACGCTTGGTTATGCCTCCATACATGGCTTGGGGTTTGCCCGGCGATGGCGATAAAATTCCACCTCTCTCCATTATTGCTTACATTCTAGAATTAGTTGATGTGCAAAATGAAAACTAAATTTTTCTTTTACTCAGGTTTAATTTTCATAGTTTTCATTGCTTCCTGCAAACAGCAGAAGTTTGAGGGCTATTCGCAAACCGACAGTGGTATTTATTATAAACTTATTTCTTTGGGCGACAGTGAAAACAAAACTGCAGAAATTTCAAATTATATAACTGTTGATTTGGCTTATAGAACCATATCCGACTCTTTGTTTTTCAATGGAACCAGAAAATTTAAAATTGAAAAACCTTCATTTGCGGGTGAAATCGACGAGTGCTTTACAATGATGGCAAAAGACGATTCAGCTTCATTTATTATTAATGCTTATAATTTTTTTACAAAAACAATTGAGGCTCCTGTACCGGATTTTCTGCTAGACGATAATTTGATGAAGGTAGATGTGAAACTCCTTAGAATTCAAACAGAAAAGGAGTTTGAGATGGAAAAACAGGAGTTTTTAACCTGGATAAAAGATTTTGAAGAATATGAGCAGGTTGCCCTTAATCACTATCTCGAAAAAAATCTTGTTGGCATTAATCCTTCTTCCTCCGGAATGATTAAAACAATAGTCAACCAAGGTAGCGGAGAAAAGGTTAAAAGAGGCGATACTCTTGTTTTGCATTTTGAAGGTAAATTTCTTGATGGAAAAATTTTCGATTCAACAAGAAAAAGAAATTCTGCTTTCGAATTTGTGTTTGGACAGGAATATCAGGTTATTAAAGGTCTCGAAGAGGCTATTGCTACTATGAAGGAAGGCGAGTTTTCTATTTTTATTATGCCTAGCGAAATAGGATTTGGTCATAAGGGCAGCTCAACGGGTTATATTCCCCCATTTACTTCATTAATTTTTGAAGTTGAGTTAATTTCTGTTAAATAGTTTGTCTTTACTTAATTTGTTAATAGTTTTGGACAAAA
Source organism: Bacteroidales bacterium (assembly GCA_016936815.1). Lineage (GTDB taxonomy): Bacteria > Bacteroidota > Bacteroidia > Bacteroidales > GWF2-38-335 > GWF2-38-335. Next base: position 2,211 of record JAFGXD010000123.1, on the reverse strand, counting down.
AAACTGTAATATTTATTGAAATGAAAAGGTTTTTTAAAATTTACTTGTCTCTTTTTGGATTTCTATTCCTTTTAACGTCTTGCTCGGAAAAGGACGAGAAGTCTGAATTTTCTGTTCACGAATCGGGTTTAGAGTATAAATTTGTGGAGGAAAAGACGGATCAACAGTTGGCCAAACCGGGAGATATCTTGGTTTTGGATGTAAAATGGTACTACGAACCAAACGATTCTCTTTTATTCGATTCTCGTGAAATAGGAAGATCTTTTAAAGAATTATTGAAAAAGCCTTTTTATAAAGGTGGTTCATGGGAAGATGCTCTTTCTTTATTGCACAAAGGCGATTCTATTGTTTTTAAAATAGATGCAGTTGAGTTTTACCGTAAAAAGAGAGGTATTCAGCCCCCCGAATTTGTTACAAGAGATTCAAAATTACGGTTTCATGTTAGATTGCTCGATATTCAAACATACCAAGAGGTTGAAAGAGAGCAGGATTTAATCTATAATTCTAGTGCCGATATTGAAAAGAAACTGCTTGTTGATTATCTTGAAATTACCAACACAACTGTTGAACCTACAAAAGAAGGTTTATACTTTGTTGCTGATGAGAAATTTATGGGTACTGGAGATCCTGCTGTTGAGGGTCAAGTTGTTACAGTTCACTTTATTGGCTCTTTTGTTGACGGCAGACCTTTTGCTAATTCTTACAAGGTGCAGAAACCTTTCACTTTCCAATTGGGCAAATCGGATGTTATTGAAGGTTTCAATATTGGTATTCTGGGAATGAAAAAAGAGCAGAGAGCACGATTGGTTATTCCTTCCAATTTGGGCTATGGAAAAGATGGCGACAAGGTTTTTAAAATTCCTCCTTTCGCAACTTTGGTTTTTGAAATTGAAATTCTTGATATTAAATAATTCTTGTCTTTTTAATTTGTAAAATTTATAGATTATGAAAAAATATTTCCTTCTAACTTATTTCCTTATTGCAGGTGCAGTGCTTTTTGCGCAAATTAGTGAAAAGGGCTTCGAGACTACCAAATCGGGCCTGAAGTATAAAATTACCGAAAAAGGAAAAGGTATTAAACCTAAAGACGGCGATAAGGTGCAGGTTCATTACACCGGAAAATTTACAAACGATTCGGTTTTCGATAGTTCGGTTACCAGAGGCACTCCATTTGAATTCGAACTTGGTGCAGGTCAGGTTATTAAGGGTTGGGACGAAGGAATTGCTCTGCTAAACGAGGGCAGCAAAGCAACTTTTATTATCCCTTCCGATTTGGCTTACGGACCCGGTGGAAGAGGAACTATTCCTCCAAATTCTACTTTAGTTTTTGATGTTGAACTAATTAAAGTAACACCCGGAATTAGAATTGAACCTTATAAGTGGGAAAAGACTGAAAAAAATACCACCGAATCAGGCCTTACTTATTATATTGTTGAAAAAAATCCCGAAAAATCTACAAAAGCTGGTTATGGAAAAACAGCTACTGTGCAATATTCAGCATTTTTGGAGAATGGGAAAATGTTCGATTCGTCTGTAAAGAGAAATCAGCCTGCCATGTGGGAATTGGGTACAGGACCGCTTAAAGGTTTCGATGAGGGAATTTCTTATATGTCGGTTGGCGATAAATACCGTTTGCAAATTCCTGCAGAGCTTGCTTTCGGAAATCGTCAAATTCCTAACATTCCAGCAGGGTCTACCATTTATATTGATGTTGAACTGCTTAATGTTGTTGAACCTGTTAAAATTGAGCCTTTTGTTACTCAAGGTCTCGATACTGTAAAAACTAAGTCCGGTCTTCAATATATTGTTGTTGAAAAAACTGAAGGAAAAAAGGCTAAGTTTGGAAAATCGGTAAAAGTTCATTATACAGGCTATTTAGACGATGGCAGCATTTTCGACTCATCAGTAAAACGTGGTCAACCTATTGATTTTACTTTAGGTGTTGGGAAAGTTATTGCAGGTTGGGATGAAGGAGTTGCTTTAATGAAGCAAGGAGAAAAATTCAGATTAATTATTCCATACAATCTGGCTTATGGTGAACAAGGTAAAGGAGGAATTCCTCCAAAAGCAAGACTTACTTTTGATGTGGAACTTGTTGATGTAGGTTACTAATGTGTCTGAAATAAAACTCCGATAACTGCGTTACGCTCTTTCTGAAAACAGTCATTTACTTAAGTAAACTCCTTGATTTTCAGAAATCGCAAGCCTTGT
>JAFGXD010000122.1 GCA_016936815.1 Bacteroidales bacterium | reverse complement strand
TCAAAAACTATTGATGGATCCTATGATATAAACTCGGATTATAATTTTTTGATTGGGGCTTATAATAATTCTTTGGGTTATACACCACCTTTGACACATAGTTTCTATGGCTATTTGGAAGGAGAAATTGCAGAAATATTAATTTTTAATTCATTGCTTAATGACTCTTTAATAAATAATGTAAACCAATACCTCCGCTACAAATACTCCCCTCCCGTAAACCTCCTCTACGATATCCGCATAACCGACAACTTCTGCGATACGGCTATTGTTACGGGTTATAAACCTTGGTTTACGGATTATGTTTGGAGCACGGGTGAGACAGATTCGGTTATTAGGGTTGGTGCGTCCGGCTACTACTCCGTAACAGTTACAGATATCTTCGGCTTTACTTCAACCGATGAAATTCGGGTTACTTATCCTGCTGTTAACGCTTTTGCGGATTCTATAATCTGTATTGGCGATACTGCTGTGTGGGGCGCGGATGTTGCCGGCGACTACTCTTTCGCTTGGTCAACCGGCTCGGTGGAAGATAGTATCTTGCTGTTCGAACCCGGAACTTACTCTCTTACTGTTACCGACAACCGGGGCTGCTCTTTTTCACCGGCTGCTATTACTGTTGAACTCGACTCGTTTCCGGTTAATGCGAGTTTGGGATCGGATTTAGACCTCTGCTCCGGAAACCAAATTACTCTTACTACCGGTCAGACTGAAGAGTTTTTGTGGTCTGATGGGTCTACTGGAGAGTTTTTTACTGTGGAAAATGCCGGAACGGTTTGGCTAAATGCTGTTAATGAACGGGGTTGCACAATGACAGATACTGTTGAGGTGCTGAGTATTTTGGGCGTGGCGCCTACTGCTGGATTCGATTTCGAAAATATTTGCCTAAATCAGGAAATGGTTTTTACCGATACTTCTTTTACTAACGATGGTAGCAATATTGTTAGTTGGCTATGGGATTTTGGTAATGCCGAATCTTCAAATATTGCTAATCCGCAAGTTTTCTTCGGCGATACGGGCGTTTATAATGTTAGACTTACTGTTGAAACCGATGCCGGATGCGATAATTTTACTATTACAAATATTAGGGTGCATGGACTTCCGGAAATAGCTTTTAATCCCACCCAACATTGTACCAACGATAGCATTGTTTTTGAAAACTTATCGGAAATTCCTGTTGGCGAAATTATTGGATATGAATGGAATTTCGACGATGGAAACTCTTCTTCGGAAGAAAATCCGCATTATGTTTTTACTAATTCCGGAAATTATAACATTAGCCTAATCGCTACCTCAAATCAAGGTTGTGCCGATACTCTAATTCAAAATCTTGAGGTAAAACCCTCACCTATAGCCGATTTTAGCTTTTCAACTCCTTGTGCAGGAAGTGAAGTGGATTTTTCGGATATTTCATACATACCTTCTCCCTGGTCGCTTATTGGTTGGCAGTGGACAATTGATGGTATGGTTTACAATGGAGAAAATGTTTCCGTGCTTTTCGATATTCCGGATACTATAACGGTTTCGTTTGATGTGCAGGCTGTTAATGGTTGTTGGAACTCTGCGGAAAAGGAAATTATTGTTTTCGAAAATCCTAAAGCCGGTTTTACTAATCTTCAGGCTTGCCTAAATTCTGCTCATACTATTCTCGATACTACTGTTACGCCTTATTATATTAGTACTTGGTTCTGGGAAATTGAAAATATTGGCGTTTTCTCTGAGCAAAATCCTGAATTTGAAGCTGCTGATACAGGAAATTTTGAGGTTAAACTTACTGTAATTGACCAAAATAATTGTGTTGATTTTGTTACCGGAAATCTTGATGTTAATCCGAGTCCTACTGCAGATTTCAGCTTCTCACCCTGGTTCGGTATCCCCGGTTCGGTAATTAGTTTCAGCAGTTTAAGCTCAAATTATACAAATCTTTATTGGGATTTTGGCGATGGTAATTACGATGATGAAGATATTACAAGTCATTCTTTTGCCGATAGTGGAAGCTACGAAATTATGCTTGTTGCAGAAAATGAGTTTTCTTGTTTCGACACTATTGTAAAATCCATTACGGTTATTAACCCGCTTTACGATGTTGCTGTTCTTTCTGTTACCGACAAAATTGAAAATAACAAACTTTCTGCTTCCTGCATTATTGCTAATTTTGGTTCTATTCCGCTTTATTCTGTAGATTTAAAACTCGATTTTGATAAAGGTTCTTCAATTACAGAAACTTATACCGGGGAGTTTTTACCCGGAACAGCCGTTAATTACACTTTTGCCTCGCAATACGAGGTTTCCGACTTTACTAAACCTGCTTATGTTTGTGTTGAGGCTCAATTAACAGGCGGACTTACAGATGCTGTTCCGGCAAATAACACCAGATGTAATACCGACGGCAGTCTTTATGAGGTTTTGCAGGCCTACCCCAACCCAACCACAGGTGAAATTACTTTCGAAATCATTCTTCCTTATTCCGATGTGCTAATTGTAGATGTTTATGAATCAGGAGGTAAGCTTGTTAAAAGAATGGTTAGCGATAAAACCGTGGCAGGGTTAAACCGCATAGTTTTCGACGCTTCTGTATTGGCTAAAGGGGTTTACAATGTTTGGTTTAATTTTGAGGGAAGTTTGAAAAATTTACGGTTTGTAAGGAATTAATACTAAGTTTTACAAAATCTCTTTTCAAGAAAATTATTCTACCTATTTCGAATAAAAGATTATTAAGCGGCTAATTCAATACCGGTTTTCTTAATCTCAGCAGCAAAAGGATTTCCTGAATTAAAATCTTCCATAGAAATTGGATGGGGTTCTATCCTTGAGTCTATCTGAGCGGCAAGTATCATTAATTGAACTTGAATGTTGAACTTGTTGGTATCTTCCAATTCGCTAAAAATCAATGCAACATCAATATCGCTATCTTCATTTGAAGTCCCTTTGGCATAAGAACCAAAAAGGTAAACAATTTTAATGGCGGAATATTTTTCTTTAATTAGACTAATATATTTTGCTATTGTACTATTAATGCTTTTATCCATGTCCTTGTATTTTTTCAATATTCTATTAGTTTCTCCTTATTTAGTTTTTTGTTATCCATTTTTCAAAATTACAATATTTTACATTTCTAACAATCTTGTTCTAACTTTTTCTATGGATGGAAGTTTGATAGTCAGAAAACGACCAAACCAACAGAAAAGGCTGTAAATTGTTAGTAGATGCGCTATGCATTGCGTATCTAAATAACGGAATTGATTATAACAAAAAAGGCAGCCACCCGGCTGCCTTTTCTAATATTATTGGAAAGAATTATTTAGTAAGAACAATCTTACGTGTAATAACTGTTCCGTTTCCTTCAATTTTTACAATGTATGTTCCTGCTTGCATTTTCGACATATCTAATGTTGTTGTTTCATTAGCTCTGTCTAGTTGAGCAACAAGTTTACCTATTGTATTGTAAACAGAAATTTTTGCATTAGCAACATTCTGGAAGTTTACAATTCCGTTTGATGGGTTAGGATATACACTTACATTACTATCTGTAACATTCAATTCCTGATTGCTGTCGAAATCATCAGTTAGTAGTTCAATCATAGGAGCACCTGTGAAATAGTACCATGTTGAACCTGTGTACAAACAAGATTCATATCTGTAATCATGTGGGGCACCTGAAACATCAGATCCAAAAAGAAGAGTGTCTTCTCCCCAGTAGCACTGGAATCCGGCATAGTAAACAAAGTTGCCATCAATATCTAAATCTTCACCTGTTAAATCGGGTAATTCAATTGTAACCCAATTTCCAAGGTCTGCAGGAATAATATCGTATTCCTCTCCAACTACAAGTTCTAACAATTCTGTTTCGGTAGATTGATAAATAACAGGAGTCATTGTAGTTCCCGGAGTTGAAAGAGGAGAGATAAACACTCTAATTCCCCACAATCTGTCTGGATTTGGGAAGTAATATTTAACACCAATATAATCTCCATCAGCAGCATCAACAAAGTTCCATGCAGATTGGTGACCATTATTAACAGCCCATCTTGCAAAAATACCATTAGTTACTTCAAAAGTTGTTTCGTAAGAATTATTATCCATATTTTCTTCAACACCGTCTGAGCTAACATCCATTGTAACTGTGTAAGTTGCAGCATTGCCTAAGAAATCAATAAATCCTGTTGCAATACCAATAGAATCCTGTATTCCTGCTGAAAGAATAACGGTATCTTTAAATTCGTTATACAATGAAGTTCCGCTTTCGCTAACATCTGCGCTTAATACAACGTTAGCAGCATCTAAAAGTCCATTGTTCCAAACATGAGCACCAAAGAAAATACCAACTAATTGCTCAAGAGGCATTTTTCCCAAGTAACCACCACCCATATTAAACCATAGGTGTGGAGTAGTAAGAACTAATTCGTAATCGTAAGTTTCATAAACAGTTACATTGTCAATCTGTACACGAGCAGCATCGTTTGCATAGTAATGGAATGCAATTTTAATATCCTGACCTGCATAAGATGTAATATCAATGTTTGATGTGTACCACTCGTAAGTTTCCCATGGCCAAGGAATTACAGGGCTTTCAACAAGAGCCTGATCATCTTCAACCCAAACTTCTGTCCAGTTTGTTCCACCATCGGTAGAAATTTTAATCATAAAATCTCCATTATCGTTTGGAGATACCATCCAGTCGTAATACATTGACCAGTCGAATGCCAGTCTGAAATTTCCGGTAGCCGGTACTGAAATGGTTGGAGTAATTAACCACTCGTCCTGGTTATAATTAAACATTACTCTGGCTTGACCTGTACCGTTTCCCCCGTCTTCGGTATCGTTGCTGTATGCCCAATGCTGAGCACTGCTAACTCCGTCAATCTGAGTCCAGTCTGTTGGAGGCCAAGTTAGTGACCATGCTTCAAAATCTTCAAAAAAGACAGTTGCTTTAATGTCATTTGTGGTTGGTTTGTAGTTAGTTGGAACAGAAAAATCCTGAGCATCTTTCTTTGGGTTCATCTTGCTGTTGGTTTGTCCTACAAATGTTTGTGCAAACATAAAGGTAGAAACCAAGGTAAATACCATTAAAAAAGTAATTTTCTTCATACGCTTAATAATTTTTGTTATACAATAAGGATTCAAATATAGATTAAAAAAAATTAAAAAAAAAGCGACTTATATAAAAGCCGCTTTTTATTATATTAATTTTTTACAATTTTCTTAGTAATTACATTACCTCCGGCCATAAGCTGAACGCTGTAAATACCGCTGCTGTAGCTGCTAAAGTCAATTTTTGCTGTTCTTTTTCCTGCAGGAAGTTTACCTTCAAAATTTTGGTAAACTAGGTTGCCTGTAAGGTCGAAAACTTTTACGTTAACCTCTTGTGAACTTGCAAGGTCGAAAGAAATTTCGGCAACATCTTTTGCAGGGTTAGGGTATATGTTCATATTGTTTAGTAGAGAATTTTCTTCTGCGGAAACAGGAATTTCTCCGGCCATAGTTAGTTCGAACATTGGAACTCTGGTAATCCATCCCCAACCATCGGCTTGTTTTAGATATGAAGTGTAGTTAAAAGCGTGGAAAGGAGAATCATCTGAGCCAAAAAGAAGGGTACCTTCACCCCAGAAACATCGTAAACCAATAATATAATCGGTTCCTCCTGCAGGATCAACGTCAAGATCAGTACCTGTTAAATCTTCAAATTCAATTGTTACCCAACCGTTTGCAATATCTTGTTCTGTAATATCGTATTCTTCACCTTCGTAAATAATAATATCGTCGGCACTATTTTCGTAAATAACTGGTACAACAGTTGTGGAAGATGTTGAGCTGGGGTGTAGGAAGAAAGAGAGAGACTTTAGAACATCGGGTTCGAACATGCTTATTGAATAACCAAGAAAATCACCATCGGCACTTCCGGTGTAATTTGAAGGAGATGTTGTTGCATTATATTCAAACCATCTTGAATAAGTTGTAGAAGTAATTGAAAATCTTAAAGTGTCGGTATTGTTTTCCGGAGTTGCATCAACGCCGTCTGAAATAAGATTAAATACAGCAGTGTAATCGGCAACTACTTCTTCGGGAACGAACGCTTCATCTGTTCCAATTGAATCGGTTTCAGTTGTTGCAAAAGAAGCAATTGCAGGGCCTGTAATATCGTAAACATCTGTAGTACCATCGTTTACTGTAACATTTAAGGCAACATTTGTTTGTGTATTAAAACCTAAGTTAAAAATGTCGGCACCAAAAGAAACGCCCATTCTTTGTAATACAGGAACTTTTGAGTAAGGACCGCCATTGCTGTAGTAGAAACCGGGGTAGATTTTTTCCAAAACCAAATCGTCCGGAGCTAGTTCAAAAAGAGCAATATCGTCTACTTGCCAGTTGTAACCGCAAGCACCTGTAAAATGGAATCTAATAAAAACATGATCCATACCACCGGCAACAGCAGAGATATTAATTTCAACCAAAGAAGGATTTAATGTAGAACTATTTGTGTTAATCTCCTCATTAACAGGATAAACTGTCCAATTTGTTCCATCGTTAGATACTTCAATAGTAGTTTCATCATAATAGTCTCTGTAAAACTGCTCAAAAGAAAGTTTAACATTGGTGTAAGCACTTAAATCGATTTCGGGCATTACAAAATATGCATCATCTGAAGCACCGCAATAAACATCGGAGTCGTAAATTAACCATCCGTTTGATGCGGTTGTTGAGGCTATTGGAGCAGTTGCATAAGCTCCGGTTGGGCCTACGTTAGTCCAAATCCAATATTGGTCACCTGCTGCTGAATAGTCTAACACTGAAAAAGTTGCAGGCATTGCGCCGTCGAAATCTTCGTACCAAATAGCTGATCCATAGTCTAAAGATTCTCGAACTTCTTTAGTGATAGGTGTAACCTTAACAGTTTCCGATTTTAGTTCTTTTTTCGGACTGTTTGAAAGATAACCCTGCGCAAAGGTCAATTGAGCAAGGAAAAGGCAAATTGCCAAAAATGTAAAGTTTTTCATACGCTTATTATTTTTAATAATTAATTTACAAAGATACAAAAAATATTTTCAATCTTATTGGTCAGACTATGAGAGTTGGCAAAAGGTTGCATTAAATACTTTGTTTTAGATTTGTTTTTTGCCTTCGGCGTTTTCTAAGTTCTCGATTGTAAATAACTGCTGTAAGTACGACATAATTTGGTTTAGTCTGTTTTTTCAATTCGTTAAGTAAAAAGACTTATATTTGTAATAATTGAAAGATAATTCTTTCTTAGGCAATTAACAATAAAACAAGTACTTATGAAAAAATTTGGAGTAATGGACAAAAATAATGGTTTTTTAGAGACCTTATCTTGTAATGGACATTTTTAATGGTATTTAT
>JAFGXD010000121.1 GCA_016936815.1 Bacteroidales bacterium | reverse complement strand
TCAAGTATTTTTTTGATTCAAATATTATTTAATTTTATCGCCAATAAAAAATACTTGTTGTTATTAATATTGCACCGAAAACACAATGACAAAAAAACGATTGATTGTTAGTTACAAAAACCTCTCTCCTGAGGTTTTAAAAGCTTTAAAAGCAAAATATCCTGATGGTTTTACCGATCATCTAATTAAGATTAACAAAAATGAAACTGAGTTTTTTTATGCAGTTTCTGTTGAAACCGACGACGCAATTTATCTGGTAAAGGTAGATGTGGAGGTTAAGAATGTGCAAAACGATGACGATGACGATTCATTTCCGGATATTGAACCGGCTCCGGTTGCAGGCGCTGATGTTGATTTTCCGGAGGAGGAAGAGGATGATGACGATTACGCCGATGATCCTGTTGATGATGATGACGAAGACTAAAAAAAAGCCGGCTTAAAACCGGCTTTTTTTATGACATATAATTTCTTCTGGCTTCTTCAGCCGCTTCTTTTCTAATATGACCTATTATTAATAAGTCCGCACTAGCATGATTCATAGCCCAAGGAATATTAAAAACATTACAGGCCTCTATTAGTTCAACAATATCTTTGTGGTGATTTTGCTTTACGTCAGGGTCAATTAGAAAAATTAAGATATCTACTTCCCCTTTTGAGACCATTTTTGTAATTTCATTATAACCACCGGATTTCCCGGGACTCATGTGTTTTACTTTCATGTTATGCTGCTCCAGATACTCCGCAGTTCTTCCTGTAGCAACTAAATTAACACCTAAAAGCCACTTCTCTCGGTCACGGAAAAATTCCAACAAAGCAGGCTTCATTTTGTCATGGGCAATTACAGCAATATTTTTCATTTCTTACATTTTTATTTCCTAACAAACAGGAAATCAAAAATACTAAAAAAAAATGGTCTTTGCTATTATTATGTTTGAATGGCAAAAAAAAATGATGAGCTTAAAAAATAATAATATAGAAGAAAGAATTATTTAATATCAACTACTCTAATATCAAAAACTAAATCTCTTCCTGCTAGTGGATGATTGTAATCTACCTTTATTTCGTTTTCAGTAACTTCAGTTATTACAACAACCTGCTGCTGTCCTTCTTCTCCCGAAGCCATAAGCTCCATTCCAACTTCCGGCATTATTTCAGCGGGCAACTGGGCTCTTGGAACAGACATTATCAAATCGGGGCTTGATGGGCCATAAGCCTGATTAAAAGGTATTGAAACCGTCTTGCTTTCATCTACTTTCATTCCAACAACTGCTCCTTCGAATCCGGGAATCAAATTTCCTTCGCCTACTGTAAAAGTCAAAGGCTCTCTGCTTTCCGAAGAATCAAAAATTGTTCCGTCTGTAAATTTTCCAGTGTAATGAACACTTACTGTGTTTTTGTCTTGTACTTCTTTCATCAAAAATTATTTAAATTATTAATGCCGATAAAGATAAGGCTTTTACTTAAAACACAAAGAAAAAATAAAACAGTCAATATATGGTATCAAAGATAATGATTTAACTATCAGGGTATTATTGGGGTTTCAAAAATAAATTAATGAGTTGTGTTGCCGCAGCATGAGATGAAATATTTTCGCTAACTACCTCTTTTTCAAGAAATTTTATTCTTTCCGAAATTTCAGGATTTGTATAAAAAGAAGCCTTTAATGCATCGTTTATACTTTCATAATACCAGTATTTGGCCTGCTCACTGCGTCTTTTTGCAAAATAGCCGTTTTGCTCGGTTAGATATCTGTAATCATCTATTGTTTTAATAATTTCCTTAACTCCTGTTTTATTAACAGCAGAACAGGTTAGAACACAAGGATTCCATCCCGATTTTGTCGCCGGAAACAAGTGTAAAGCATTTTCGTACTGCGATTTAGCTCTCTGCGATTTTATTATATTGTCTCCTTCTGATTTGGTAATAGCAATGCAATCGGCCATTTCCATAATTCCTCTCTTTATTCCCTGCAATTCATCTCCTGCTCCTGCAAGCATTAATAAAAGAAAAAAATCTGTCATTCCATACACAGCAGTCTCCGATTGACCAACACCAACTGTTTCTACAAAAATTGTGGAAAAGCCCGCAGCCTCACATAAAATAATTGTCTCTCTGGTTTTTCTGGCTACCCCGCCTAATGTTCCTGCTGAGGGGGAAGGTCGTATATAAGCATTTCTGTCGTTTGCCAATAATTCCATTCTGGTCTTGTCGCCCAAAATACTGCCTCTGGTTTTTTCGCTACTGGGATCTATTGCCAAAACTGCTACCTTTTCATTCTTTGCAGTAATTTCCTTTCCTAATACCTCAATTAATGTACTCTTACCTACACCGGGCACACCTGTAACGCCTATTCTAACTGACTTTCCAGCATGTGGAAGACATAAATTTACTATTTCCGAAGCAATTTCCTGATGATCGGGACGAGAACTTTCTAAAAGTGTAATTGCCTGACTTAGCAAAACTCTATTATCTTCCAATATTCCTGAAAGATAGTCGTTTGCTGAAAGAATTTTCTTTCTTGAAAGATAATTATTTTTAAGAATATCAGGATTAAAAGATGAGGGCTGACTAATTCCTTTGTTTACCTTCAAAGCTTTAAATTCTTCAGAGTTTTCTATATGTTTCTTTTTCGACATTTTTTTATTCAATATACAAAACCAAACCTTTAAGATATTCGCTCTCGGGATGAAAAATATTTACAGGATGATCAATAGGCTGTGAAAGCTGGTACATAATCCTAACAGTTTTTCCACATTGAGTTGCTGCTGCAAAAACCGATTTTCTAAAATTTTCTTTGGTAACAACCTGACTACAAGAGAAGGTGAAGAGAAAACTGCCTGACTTCATTTTTTGTAAAGCCTTTAAATTTAATCTTTTATAACCTTGAAGAGCATTATGCAAAACGTTCTGGTGTTTGGCAAAAGCAGGAGGGTCAAGAATTACAATATCATAATCTTCTTCCATATTTTCGAGGAATTCAAAGGCATCTACACAAAAAGATTTATGCCTTGAATCTCCAGAAAAATTCATTTCCACATTCTTATCAGTAAGTTCAATGGCTCCTGCAGAACTATCAACTGTATGAACTAATTCAGCTTCCCCTTTTATTGCATAAACCGAAAAGCCTCCTGTATAACCAAAAACATTTAGAACCTTACGATTTCTTGACATTTCTCCAACAAGTTTACGGTTTTCCCTTTGGTCAACAAAAAAACCTGTTTTTTGACCCTTTTCCCAATCAACAAAAAACTTTAAACCGTTTTCCAATACGAAATGGTTTTTACCGGCTGAACCAAACAATAATCCATCTTCGCTAATATTTTGCATATTTCCCGGCAAAGTAGATTTGCTTTTAGAATAAATTGATTTAAGATTAGAGCCCAGAACTTTCTTTAAAGCCTCAACTATTTCATTTTGGGCTTTAAACATACCAATTGAATGAGCCTGAATTACAGCCACTCCATTATAATAATCAATAATTAATCCGGGAAGATTGTCGCCCTCACCATGAATTAGCCTAAAAACATTCGTTTCTCCTTCGAAGCTAAATCCATTCTTTAGTCTATAATTCCAGGCTTTTTCAATTTTTCTTTCCCAATATTTGGCATTTATTTCAACCTCTTCAAAATCGGTTAATCTTATCGCAATAGAACCATCGTTATAATGTCCCTGACCTAAAAATTCATCTTTATTGTCGTAAACATTAACAATTTCACCTTCAATTGGATTTCCGTACACTTTTTTTATAGCTCCTGAAAAAATCCATGGATGCAATCTTCTAACAGAAATATCTTTACCCGATTTAAGAACAATTTTTACTCTTTTTTCCATTTAATACAATTGATTAGTAAGTTTTCTGTAAAGAATATTGCAAACCCATGCATCCGTAGCAGCGTAACGCATTTGAGCCTCGGAAAGTTCCGTAAGTTCCCAATTTGAAAGTCTTTGATTTTTTGATATTCTTATTCCTAAAATAATTCCTGCAAGCTTTTTTAGACCTTTTTCCTTAATGCCATATTCACCAGCCATTTCAGCCATATCTACAAAAGAAACAGGATTAAAACCGTGAATTTTTTTAAGGTTTTTTAAATCATCTCTTATAGCAAGGCCTACTTTAAGTATTTGAGGATCTGCTAGTATCCTTTGCAGTTCCAAAGGAAATCCTATTCTGTTTAATCGAAATAGCCATGCTTTTTCCGGTGTTGAAAGTTGAAGAAGTGCCACTTTGTTAAGGTTTGATTCCCCTTTCTTAAAACATGGTTTGGTTTCCGTATCGAAACCTAAAATACTGGCAGAAGCTATCTCATCGAGGGCTATTTCAAGTGAATTAAAATCATCAACCAATAATATTTCACCCTCGAAAAGGCCTTTTGGTAAATTATTTAATTCTTCAGTTGTAATATTCTCAGCAAACTTTTTCATCTCATTTATTCATCGTCTAAAAACCATTCCGTCTTCTTATCTTTTATTTTTTTTGAAGGCATTATTTCATCATCGTCAGATTCGTAAATAATATAATGTAACTGATTAAGCAACGCCAATAATCTTTTTCCCCAATATTGTTCAAAGGAATTTTTACATTCAAGCAAAGCATCGTTCATTATATCTTCGTTTCCCAATCGGTACAGATGAGTAAAATCAGATAAATCCTGATAAATATCGGTAAAAACTTCAGAAACAGTTAGCTCAATTTCCTCATCAGAAACCAAAGATTGTGGATTTTTCATTAGAAAAAATAAATCCGCAGCCCCAAGTTTAGAACTAATTTTTGCCTGCATTGCTGTCCAGTCTTCCTGTGTAATAAGTTTATCGACTTGCTCATCCATAACTAAAACTACATCAGGCAATAAAGCTGTCTTCATATATAAAAAAGGAAGAAGCTTGTGAGCAGTTGAAATAAATTTTTCTGAATTGTAAGTTTCTAAATTTTCCAAAAACTTGCAATACTCATTTGCAACCGTAACAAATTCTAATACCTGTCTTGAATATAAAATATTACCATTTTCCTTTTCCATTCTGCAAAGTTAAACTTTATAACGAAAAACAACAATTTTACATTGTTAGAAAAAAAATGCTCTACTTAAAAAAGAAGGGCTTACAATTAATAATACCAAGTTGAAATCGTTGTAAATTCATTATCAATATTTTATAAAAAATATGGTAACAAATAGCCTAAATACTAAGTAATTATTGCTAAGGTATTTCACCTACGAAATATACCTGATATCCCTGTTGACTTAGCCATTTTCATACTCTACCTTAGCAGAAGATTTTGAAAATGTTCTTAAACAAATTTGGTTGAGCGAAATAATTCTTATTCCTTAATTGCCTTCAATAAAGTAATTGTGATTATTTTTCATTAATTTTAAGTGTAAATGGGTTTTTATTTCTTAATCATTACTTCTATTATTGTTTCGCTCAACCTTTTTCTCTTATTCTCTAAGTATTTCATCAAATATTATTGCCATTCGTCATTTTTTAAATTATTAATTTTACTGTTTGTAAAGGATTTGGTTTCTATTAACGCCTTATATTCAAGTTAATAACAATTTAAATTATAAATTTTTCAATTATTGATGAAATGCAAAAAAGAATTAGATTTGTAATAATTATCAATAATTAATAAAAACCAAAATGAAAAAGATTCTATTTGGAGCTATTTTGATACTTTTTATAATTTCTTGTTCCTCGGAAAAAGAAAAACAAAATGACTCTAAGCCAATAAACAAAACACAATTAAGCGATTACGTTAATCCATTTATTGGAACTGCAGCCCATGGTCACACTTACCCGGGACCTGCAATGCCTTTTGGAATGGTGCAGCTTGGTCCCGACACTAAATTAACCGGCTGGGATGGTAGTTCAGGATATCATTACGATGAAGATACAATTTATGGATTTTCCCATACTCACCTCAGTGGAACAGGAGTTGGAGATTATTGCGATGTTCTATTTATGCCAACCGTTGGAAAAGAAACTATAACAAACGGTTACAATTCATCTGAGGAAGGATACTGCTCGGTCTTTTCACACAACAACGAAAAAGCTTCTCCGGGATATTATTCGGTAATGCTTGACGATTATAATGTTTTGGCTGAGCTTACAGTAACTAAACGCACTGGTTTTCATAGATATACATTTCCCGAATCTGATAATTCAAATATTGTAATAGATTTAAATCACAGGGATAAAGTGCTTGAATCGTATATTGAAATAATAAGTGAAACAGAAATTGCAGGTTATAGAAAATCAAAAGACTGGGCCGATAGTCAGTATGTTTTCTTTGTGGCTAAATTTTCTAAGCCAATTAAAAGCTATAAAATTGCTAAGGATCTGGTATTTGTAGAAAATCAAAACAAAGTTGAAGGTTTAGATATTAGGGCATTAATTCAATTTGAAACTAAAAAAGATGAACAAATTCTGGTAAAAGTCGGATTATCAGCAGTTTCTGCCGAATCGGCCAGAGAGAATCTCGATTCAGAAATAAAGGATTGGGATTTCGATCAAATTCATAAAAATGCCCGAAACGAATGGGAAAAAGAACTTTCGAAAATTAAAGTGAAGGGTGGAAGTGAAGAACAAAAAATCACCTTCTATTCAGCTCTTTATCATTCATTTCTTAACCCAAACCTTTTTCAGGATGTAAACGGAAAATACCGAGGAAGAGATTTGAATATTCATAGCGACAGCTCTTTTACAAATTATACAGTTTTCTCATTATGGGACACTTATCGTGCAACTCACCCCTTGTTCACCATAATACAAAGGGAAAAAACTCTTGATTTTATTAAAACCTTTATTAAACAATACGAAAATGGAGGCTTGTTACCGGTTTGGGAACTTGCTGCTAACGAAACCTTCTGTATGATTGGATATCATTCAGTTCCTGTAATTGTTGATGCATGGTTTAAAGGAATAAGAGATTTTGATGTGGAAAAAGCCTTTGAAGCAATGAAAAAATCTTCGAACATGAACCATTTCGGATTGGAGGACTATAGAAAATATGGATATGTTCTTGGTTCCAACGAATGTGAATCTGTTTCAAAAACTTTGGAATATGCTTATGACGATTGGTGTATTGCAATGATGGCCAAAGATTTAGGAAAGGAAGATGATTATAAGGAATACATTCAAAGGGCACAAAATTATAAAAATGTTTTCGACCCAAATTCACAATTTATGGTTGCAAAAATGAATCAGCAGTGGTTCTCTCCTTTCGACCCTAAAGAAGTAAATTTCAACTATACAGAAGCTAATTCATGGCAATATAGTTTTTATGTACCTCAAGATATTTCAGGCCTTATTGAACTTCACGGAGGAAAAGAGAAATTGGAAGCAAAATTGGATGAAATGTTTTCTGCATCAACCGAAACAACAGGAAGACAGCAATCCGATATAACAGGATTAATTGGTCAGTATGCTCATGGCAACGAACCTAGTCACCACATGGCCTATTTGTACAATTTCCTAAATAAACCTCACAAAACTCAAGAAATGGTTAGGAAAATAATGGCCGAACAATATTCTGAAAAACCTGATGGATTATGCGGAAACGAAGACTGTGGCCAGATGTCGGCTTGGTATGTATTTTCAGCAATGGGTTTCTATCCGGTTACTCCCGGCTCTACAAATTACATTATTGGTTCTCCAATTTTTGAAGAAATTGAAATTGCTCTTGAAAATGGAAAAAAGTTTGTTATTAAGGCAAATAACTTAAGTGAAAAGAATAAATATATTAATTCTGCAAAACTAAACGGGAAAGACTACAAAAATTCTTATATAACTCATAATGACATAATTAACGGAGGTGAGCTGATTTTCGAAATGTCTGATAAAGCAAACAATGAATTTGGAATAAAAGATGAAAATATTCCATTTTCAACAATTAGCGAAAATCTTATTCAGGAAGTTCCATTTGTTGCCGAAGGAACTAGAACATTCCTTGATAAGACTGAGGTTAAATTCGGGACTATTTCAAAAGATGCTCAGATTTTTTACACCACAGATGGTTCTGAACCCGGTGAAAAGTCAATTCAATATACAAAACCTATAATTCTTACTAAAAGCCAAATTTTTAAAATTAAAGCATTTTCGGAAGGGAAAATTCCAAGCAAAACAGTTGTGGCTGAATTTAATAAGATTCCCAAAGGAAGAACAATTAGTCTTGCAACAAAATATGCCAATCAGTATTCAGCCGGTGGCGATTTTGCTTTAATAGATTATATTAAAGGTACAAACAACTTTAGAACAGGCACATGGCAAGGATATGAAGATGTAAATATGGATGTTACAATCGACTTAGGCAGTATCCAGCCGTTTAATGAAATTTCAGTGGGATTTATTAAAGATGTTGGTGCTTGGATTTTCTTCCCAAAGACAGTAACAATTAGAATATCTCCTGATGGTTCGAAGTTTGAAACAATAAAGGTAGTTAACAATAAAATAATTGATAATGATTATTCGGTTGACATTCAAAGAATTGCAGTTGGAAATCCTTATAACAAAAAAACAAGATACGTGAAGATTATCGCCGAAAACGCCGGAGTTTGTCCTAATTGGCATAAAGGTGCAGGAGGGAAAACATGGATTTTTTCTGATGAAATAGAAATTAAATAATCGTGCGAGATAATATGGAAAAACAATTCGAAAAAATACCTTTAGAAATTTATGAAAATTCTCGTCTTGCCTTTAAAGCTGTGGCAAAAGAGATTTCAAAAGAAATAAAAAGCAAGGCTGCAAAGGGAAAAAACTGCGTGTTAGGGTTGGCAACAGGTTCGTCGCCGGTTTCGGTATACAATGAATTGGTTAGATTGCATAAAGAAGAGGACTTGAGTTTTGCCAATGTTGTAAGTTTTAATCTCGACGAGTATTATCCAATGCCAAAGGACTCTCTGCAGTCGTATTTCCGATTTATGCACGAGCATTTTTTCGACCATGTTGATATAAAAAAGGAAAACGTTTTTATTCCGGATGGGACAATAGAAGAAGGTAAAGTTTCGGAATACTGTGATTGGTACGAAGAAAAAATTGCTGAAAATGGTGGAATAGACCTACAAATTTTGGGAATTGGTAGAACAGGGCATATTGGTTTTAACGAACCCGGTTCATCCATAAATTCACCAACCAGGCTTATAACCCTCGACTACCTTACCATTACAGATGCTGCAAGTGATTTTTTTGGTGAAGAAAATGTCCCAAGACGTGCAATTACTATGGGAGTTGGGACAATTCTAAAATCGAAACGAATAATACTAATGGCGTGGGGCGAGGGAAAAGCGGAAATAATTAGAGAGACCGTTGAAGGTAAGGTCTCCGATACAATTCCTGCTACATATTTACAGAATTTTAAAGATGCAAAAATATTTTTAGATTTAGCCTCAGCAGATAGTTTAACACGAATTGCAACTCCCTGGCTGGTAAAGCAATGCGATTGGAATTCGAAGTTAATCAGAAAAGCTGTTACATGGTTATGTGGAAAAGTAAATAAACCTATTTTAAAACTAACAGACCGCGACTATAACGAATATGGAATGGCCGACTTAATTACAAAATACGGTCCTGCCTACAATATTAATATTAAAGTATTTAACGATTTACAACATACCATAACCGGTTGGCCGGGCGGAAAACCAAACACCGACGATTCCAGTCGTCAAGAAAGAGCAAAGCCATTTCCAAAAAGAGTTTTGGTATTTAGTCCGCACCCCGACGATGACGTAATTTCTATGGGAGGTACACTTTTACGTCTTGTTCAGCAAAACCACATAGTTAATGTTGCTTATCAAACCTCAGGGAATATTGCGGTTTTCGACGATGATGTATTAAGATATTTAGATTTTATAAACGAAATGGATGAAACCTATTTTCCTAAAAAACTTGCAGACGACAAAAAATTTTATGAAAAAATAATTTCATCGATAAAAAACAAGAAGCCCGGAGAGAAAGATGCAGATGAACTTCTTGAAATGAAAGGTATGATAAGACGAGGAGAAGCAAAATCGGCTTGCCGCTATATTGGTATCTCTCCTGAAAAAATTCACTTTTTAGAAATGCCATTTTACGAAACAGGCACAGTAAGAAAGAAACCACTTTCTAATGAAGACATTAAAATACTAGTAGATTTAATGCGGAAAATTGAACCCCACCAAATATACTTGGCAGGCGATCTTTCCGACCCTCATGGAACGCATAGGGTTTGTTATGAGGCAATTGACAAAGCCTTGCAAGTTGTTAAGAACGACAAATGGTTTTCAGATTGTTATATTTGGATGTACCGAGGGGCTTGGCAGGAATGGGATATTAGTCGTGTTGAAATGGCCGTTCCTTTGAGTCCACAAGAGCTATCGCAAAAAAGAAAAGCAATTTTTAAACATCAATCGCAAAAAGACAAAGCACTTTTTCCGGGATTCGATTCCAGAGAGTTTTGGCAAAGAGCAGAAGACAGAAACAGAAAAACTGCTGAATTGTACGATAAACTTGGAATGGCCGAATACGAAGCAATGGAACTTTTTGTGAAATATCAGCAAGAAAAATGAAATTGAAACTAATAATATTATCTCTATTTTTCTTTATTGCAAATTTATCTTTTAGCAATAACAATCTGATTGACAGCCTTAAAAACAAACTTAAGATTGCAAAACAAACCAATAGATCAGGAAAAGTAATAATTGCAATTCTTAATGAATTAGCTCAGGAAAGCACCTCAAAATCGCCAATTGAAGCACTTAATTACTGTTTTGAGGCAATTGAATATTCTATAAGAATTAGAGACGACAAAGAAATCTTTCAAGTGTACGGAACTCTTGGAAATATTTATCAGGAACAAGGTCTTTTCGATCAGGCAATGGAGTTTAATACTAAGTCGTTGATGTACTTTGAAGCAATGAACGACCCAAAAGCCTCTGCTTGGAGTTTGGTTAATATTGGCAATATTTATTACGCAAAAACCGATTTCGATAAAGCAGCTTTGCATTACAAAAAGGCTTTGGAGTTTTTTAATCAAGATAATGACGAGTTTGGTAAAGCAACCGTTTTTAATAATCTTGGAATGATTTTTAATAAGAAAAAAGAATGCGATTCATCACTATTTTATTTTAACAAAGCTCTTGAAATTAGAAATCGTCAAGGTGAATTAAATACTATAGCCTTAAGTTACAGATATATAGGTAATGCATACAAGACCTGTAAGAATTTCGAAAAATCAAGATATTTTCTTAAAAAGGCATTTATGATGTATGAAAAAGCATCGGAAATGAATGGTGCTGCTCAGCTTTTGCTTTTTATTGGAGATCTTGAATTCGACTATTTCGACGCTGAAGATGCATTGAAAAATTATGAAAATGCTGCCCAAATATATGAACAACAAGGAAATAATAGTGGTCTTGCAGAGGCACTTAACAGAATGTCCAAAGTTCATGTTTCTTTAAGAAATTATCAAACTTCAATAGACTATGCCAATAAATCGCTTGAAAAGAGCATTCCCAACGGTTTGCTTTTGGAACAGCAAAACTCTTATTACTATCTCTATAATTCCTATTCAAAAATGGGAAAATATAAGTATGCTTTCGATTATTTAACCAATTTCAACCTTATTAAAGATTCGGTTTCAAACGAAAAAGTTACCCAAAGGTTTTTACAACAGGAATTTATTCTATTGGGCCGTGAACACGAAAAGGAGCTTCAAATATTGGCTAAGGACAATGAAATTCAGGTAAAAGAAATTCAGCTACTGGAAAAAAACAAACAGATACAACAACTTATCTTAAAAAAACGAAACAATTTAATTTACTACTTTATTTTAACAACAATTGTGCTTTTGGTATTAGTTTTTACCAATCTTCGTACATTTCAAAATAAAGTAAAATTAATTAAGGAATTCTCTTTTGGAGCTTCTTTAATGTCGAAAACCGGTGTGGTATTTTTAACCGGTTTGTACTTTACAGCTTTTGTTTTTCTTTTTCAGCCATTTGGTCTCGACAGCCTATCAGACATAGACAAAACAATAGTTTTTGGAGGTTTTGGATTAATTTCAATGCTTATAATATTTATTTCATTCCTAATTTTTAATATTCTTGAAAGATTTGTGGTAAATGAGAAATGGGACGTATTAAAATACATATTATTTATCTGCATAATAATATTTGGAATAAGTTTCTCGGCCTGGTGGTATGCAAAAATTTACAAAATAGACGAATTGGGATTTATGACCTGGTTCGACATACTAATCGTAGTACTCTCTCTTTCAATTATTCCACTATTTATTATTGTTGTTTTTATTGAAAAGATTCATTTAAAAAAGCAAGCAAAAATTACAGAAGTCCTTTCGCATCATTTAAAACATATAGAAAAGCCTCTTGAAGACCATTTAATTACCTTAAAATCAGATAAATCGAAAGAGGAGCTTAGCTTTTTACTTTCCGAATTTATATGTGCTGAAGCCAAAGGTAACTACTCAGAAATAAACTACCTTCAAGGAGATAAGCAAAAGAAAACCATGATGTTAATATCTATGAAGATGATAGAAGAACAACTTCAGAATTTTGAAACCATAATTCGATGTCATAAATCCTTTATAGTTAATTCATCTAAAATTCTGAAACTTACAGGTAACTCACAAGGCTACAAGCTAATTGTTAAGCATTTAGAAAATAGAATTCCTGTTTCCAGAAATTTCCCAAAAGAAAATCTTGAAAAACTTAAGTCGAACTAAATTTACCCTTCAGATTTTACCCAGTTAACAAGTCCCTTTTTATCAATTATCTTCATTAGTTTT
The DNA here is from genome assembly GCA_016936815.1 of Bacteroidales bacterium. Lineage (GTDB taxonomy): Bacteria > Bacteroidota > Bacteroidia > Bacteroidales > GWF2-38-335 > GWF2-38-335. The sequence continues at coordinate 2,501 of JAFGXD010000121.1, read as the reverse complement.
TCGGGAAGAGGTTCGAATTTGTATTCCTTTCCTGCCATAACAAGTTTTCCGGCGGCAAAATCTAAATCCATTGAAGCGCCCGGAGTAAAATTCTCAACAATTTCTCTATTTACAATAAGCAAAAGCCCTTGATTAATGGCTGATCGGTAAAAAATTCTGTTTACCGATTTTACAAAAACTGCTTTTATATTGGCATGAGCAAGACCTACCGCAGGATGTTCTCTTGAGCTTCCGCAACCAAAATTATCACCGGCCACAATAATGTCACCAGCTTCAACATTTTTTGGAAACGATGGATCAAAATCTACAAATAAATGAGGCATAATAGCCTCTGCATCAGAAGAAAGTATATTATAAGTTAAATTTCCGGCAAACATTTGGTCTGTATTAAGATTGTCGATATCTGAATAATTCCAAACACCCTGCAACTTTCTATTTTCACCATTTTTAATTTCAACGGCCGAAGCTTGGGCAATTTCATAAGGAAATTTATCGTTGGAAACAATTCCTCTTGGGTCGGTAATTTTTCCATTAAGTGCCGAATAAGCAACGGTAGCAGGTGAAGCAAGATAAATATTAGCCTCTTTGTTTCCCATTCTTCCAAGGAAATTTCGGTTAGCAGTGGAAATTACATTAAATCCGTTTGCCGGAATTCCTTGTCCTGTTCCCAAACATGGTCCGCAGGATGTTGAAAGAATAATTGCACCTGCTTTCATTAAAGACTCAATATGTCCTTTTTGAAGCAGTTCGAGATAAATATTTTCGCTTGCAGGAATAATAAGCAATTGAAAACCTTCTTTGATGCGTTTTCCTTTAAGAATTTTAGCAGCTATTTCAATATCATCGAACCTACCGTTGGTGCAAGTTCCAATAACACCTTCCTGCACTTCAATGCCCTGAACATCAGATACTGTTTTAACATTCTCAACATGGTGAGGAGCAGCAACCAAAGGAACAATTTCTGAAAGGTTAATTTCAATTTCACGGAAGTATTTTGCGCCTTCATCGGCCCAAACACCTTGCACAGTTTTCTTTCCGTAGAACTCAGCTAAAACTTCATCGGCAGGGAAAACAGCATTTTTAGCACCCATTTCGGAAGCTAGATTTGCAAGAGTCATTCTTTCAGAAATGCTTAAATTTTTCACTCCTTCTCCGTGATATTCAATCGACATATAATTAGCTCCATCGCTGCCAATCATGCCAATTATCCACAAAGAAATATCCTTTGCATAAACACCGGGTTGCAATTTTCCGCTTAGAGTAATTTTTATTGATTCGGGAACAAGAAACCAAGTTTCACCTCTTTTCCAAATCCCTGCCGATTCTGTCCTGTCAATTCCTGCAGCCAGAGCATTAAAAGCACCTGCAGTACAAGTATGACTGTCGCTTCCGACAATTGTCATTCCGGGTTCTGCGTGGTACGACATAATTTGGTGACAAATACCCTTTCCAATGTCGTAAAATTTTTCAACACCTTGCTCTTTGGCAATATCACGAATTATCTGATAATCTGTAGCTAGTTTTGCATTTGTTGGAGGAGCATTATGATCTAAAACAATAAGTAATTGATTAGGATCGGCAACTTTTTCTCCACCCATTTTTTCAAAAGTTTTCTTAATACTAGCTGTATTATCGTGAGTAAGAATAATATCAGGCTTTTTGAAAACTATAGCGCCGGCGTTGGCGTTCAGGATTTTTTCAACAAAAGTCTTTGCCATAAGAGTTAGGTTTTAAGTTAATTTTATGAAGACAAAAATACACAAAAAGCCATTAAAAAAATAGAGGGTAACAATTTTCGGTCGATTATTTATTTGAAGATTATTTTCCTTTTCTAACGGATTTTATTCCGCCCATATTTCTTTTCTGCCGAACCACAGGGAAAACGCCTTTATTAACAAATTTTATATCTTCAATTGTGTAGAAAGCATTTGGATTATAGAGCTTTATTTCATCAATAACACCGGGTAAATCTTTTCGGTTTACAAGAGTGTAAATAACATCAACATGTCCAGTTGCTCCTTCGGCTGCCATTACAGTAAGTCCGTAACCATCGTTCTTTAGCGATTGTATAAGCTCGGTTGCCGGTTTCCTTGTAATAACCCTAATACCAACAACTCCCATTGCAAGTTTTTCTTCAAGAAGCATTCCTACGTAGTTTCCTGCAGCAAAACCACTTGCATAGCCAATATAGCAATAAATATTATCGAGATTTTCCATTATTTTTCCAATAACGGCAATCCAAATAAGAACTTCAAAAAAGCCTAACAACGGAGCCAAGAGCTTTTTTCCCTTGCTAACAAAAATAATTCTAAGAGTTCCTATTGAAACATCGAATACCCTTGCAACAAAAATTAGCAAAGGAAGAACAATGTAGCTAAAAGTTTCGGTGTCGGTAAAATGCATAATTAATAATCTGGAGTAATGGACAAAAATAATGGTTTTTTAGAGACCTTATCTTGTAATGGACATTTTTAATGGTATTTATTTTCATCAAAACAAAG
>JAFGXD010000120.1 GCA_016936815.1 Bacteroidales bacterium | reverse complement strand
CCGTAATCAACAATCCGTAATCCGTAATCCCTAATCCGTAATCCGTAATCAACAATCCGTAATCAACAATCCGTAATCCGTAATCAACAATCCGTAATCCGTAATCAACAATCCGTAATCCGTAATCAACAATCCGTAATCAACAATCCCTACATCCTATTCATATACCAAATAAGTTCCTTTTCCATTTTCTTGTATTTGAATATGTTAGTTATGTTTTTTTGCAAACGAACAAAAGCAGTTTCGCTTTTTACTACATAGTCGAAGGCTTTATGATGCATGCAGTCTACCGCAACTTCAATCTTATCTTGTGACGAAAGCATTATTACCGGAATACCGGGATTTATGGCTCTAATTTTATCTAATGTTTCTATGCCGTTCATTGCATTTTTTACAATGCCATCCAGATTATAATCTAATATAATTACATCAGGTGTATTTTCTATACTTTTCAGGCAATCTTCTCCTGTTGTAAATGTTTCAATAATAAAATCGGCATGTTGAAGAAATTCAATTTCCAACGATTTTAAATATACTTTGTCGTCATCTACCAAGAAAATTTTTATTTTTTGGTCTTTCATTATTTTTTATTTTTCAAAACATTAAATTCTTTTTCCAGCTCTAAACAAGCTTGGGTGCAAACATTTTCTAATTGAACTACAATGGCCTCAATTCCTTCGTTTTGTTTTTGAGTTCTTGCAAAATCCTGGACTTTTTTTGCCATATTTTCGTAATCTATACTTATTCCCATTATCGAAAACGAAGGTATTAGCTTGTGTGCCGAAGAATACAGCAATTCACAATCCTTTTTATGAAAACCCCTTTTTAACGCTGCAATTAGCAAGGGAGTCTGTTCCAGATACATAGAAATCATTTCCATCATTAATTTAGGATTCGATTTTGTGCGACGAATCAAGCTGTCGAGATGAGTGTATTTAAATGTTTTCTTTGTTGTTTCCTTAATCTCATTTTTATTTAATGCATTTGATGGGTTTATTACTAAACTAACTATTTTACTGTATAATAATCTTTCATCAACGGGCTTTGCAATATAATCGTTCATTCCAACTTCGTTACATTTGGCCAAATCAACGGTTGTTACATCGGCGGTTAAGGCAATAATTGGAATTTTAGAATGCATTTTATTTCGAATATACTCTGTTGTTTCAAATCCGTTTAATACAGGCATTTGTAAGTCCATTAAAATAATGTCGTACGAATTCAATTTTAACATTTCTATAGCAATTTTCCCATTTTCAGCAATATCTCCTTCAAAACCAAATTCATCTAATAGGGTTTTCATTAGCAATTGGTTGAGAGGAATATCTTCAACCACCAAAATTCTAAAGCTGTTATTCAGGTTGTTTACTTGCAGTAATTCTGTTTCTTTTTCAGGTTGGGCATTGGTTTTTAGAAAATCTAAGGTAAAACTAAAAGTAGAGCCCTTATTAATTTCACTTTTTACAAGAATGCTTCCACCCTGTGGTTCTACTAAATGCTTTACAATGGCAAGTCCTAATCCGGTTCCACCGTATAGTCGTGAAGTGCCACTTGAGGCCTGCTGGAAGTTTTCGAATATTTTATTTATTTTATTTTTCTTTATTCCAATTCCTGTATCTGTTACCGAAAATTCTACGGTTATTTTTTCTTCTGTTTCACTTTTTAGTTTTACTGAAACGGTAATTTTACCGACATTGGTAAACTTAACGGCATTACTAACTAAATTTATTATTATCTGATGCAATCGAACAGGGTCGCCAACTATTACATCGGGAATATTATCGTCGTATTCTTTTATTAGTATTAAATTTTTTTCCTGAATTTTAGTCTCAAACAGATGAAGCATAGCCGAAATTGAGGAAGTCATTTTGAACGGTATTTGCTCAAAAACCATTTTTCCGGCATCAACTTTTGCTAAATCGAGAATATCGTTAATAAGCACTATTAAAGAATCACCGCTCATTTTTATGGCATCTAAGTATTCTCTTTGTTTTTCAGACATTTCAGTTTTCAGCAGTACTTTTGTGAATCCAATAATTGCATTCATGGGAGTACGAATTTCATGACTCATGTTAGACAAAAACTGCTGTTTTGCTTTAACTGCATTTTCTGCAATTTCGGTAGCTTTTTCGGCCTTTTTTCTTGCTCCTTCTGCAATTTCGGTTGCTAACTCTGCAAAAATTTTGGCTTCAACCAATTCTTTCTTTATTCTTTTTTGCTCGGTAATATCTCTGGCAACTACAACTGCACCAAGAACATTCCCGTTTTCATCTTTATAAACAGAGCCGTTAAATAGTACATCTGTAAGCGTATGGTCTTTAATGGTTAGAGGGTAATCTACCACAAATCCCTTTTCAAAAACTTTTTTATAAATCTTTTTGGCTTTTTGAGTATTGGTAAAATAATCAATGAAATCTGTTCCTATTAAATCTTCTCGAAGCTTTCCGGTAATTTTGGTCATCGCCTGGTTCATATCCATAATTTTACCATCAGTATTTATAGTTACCAGAGGATCATGACTAGCTTCTATCAAACTTCTGGCATATTGCGATTCGTGATTTCTTAATTTTTCCAATTTGTTATTGCTAATAAATTTCCTAAATACATCTATATGTCTTCAATCGGACTTCGTCTTTTATCTTTCAATTGTTTAAAATGTGAGGGGGTTAATCCGGTCATTTTTTTAAATTGGTTCGATAAATGGGCAACACTGCTATAATTCATTTTCCATGCAATTTCTGTAATATTTAGTTCGTCGTAGATTATTAATTCTTTTATTCGTTCAATTTTATGTTGAATTATATATTGAGCAATGGTTGTGCCTTGTACTTCAGAAAAAAGATTCGCCAAATAGGTATAATCGTGATTCAATTTCTCGCTTAAAAAATCAGAAAAATTGGTCTTAATTAACTCATCGCTATGATGAACCATCTCAACTACTGCGTTCTTTATCTTTTCAATTAATATTGCTCTTTTGTTCTCCATTAATTCAAGTCCGGAATCTAAAAGGGCAATTTTCAATTTGGTGCGAGTCTCTTCTGTTAAATCTTCCATTATCTCAACCTCTCCCAAATCTACAAATACATAATGCAGCCCCAGCTTGTTTAGCTCTTCTTTAACCGCTAATTTGCAGCGATTACTGACCATATATTTTATAAATAATTTCAAATAGCGAGGATAAGTTGATAAAAAACAAAGATATACTGCCTATTTTGGAATACTGTTACAAAGGTATTCTAAATAGTTACATAAATCACACATTTTGTAAATTAGATTTCAAAAGGCAGTAATGGAACAAAAACAAAGAATTTAGCTGCCAAAACCAACTTCTGCCTTTACACAAAAATTACTTCCGGTTCCAAATTAACACCAAATTTGTTAAAAACAGATTCCTTAATTGCATTGGCAAGTTCAATTATATCTTCTCCGTTGGCATTGCCGGTATTTATTAAAACCAAAGCCTGATTTTTGTGAACAGCAGCATTTTTTAAACTTTTTCCTTTCCATCCGCATTGTTCAATAAGCCAACCGGCAGCTAATTTAAACTTATCGTTTTCGGAATTGTAAACGGGCATTTCAGGAAAGGCTTTTTTAAGCGATTCTGCTAAATTGTTAGAAACTATAGGATTCTTAAAAAAACTGCCTGCATTTCCTGTAATTTCCGGATCGGGAAGTTTGCTCTGTCTTACATTTATTACAGCCTGCCTTACGTTAATAAGATTTGTTTCGCCATATTTCTGTAATTCGTCTTTTAAATTCCCGTAATCCAGATTGTAATTCTCTTTTTTTGAAAGTTTAAAAACTACATCCTTAACCAAAAAATCTTCTTTTAATTCGCCTTTAAAAATACTGTTTCGGTAGCCAAAATTACACTGATTATTACTAAGAGAAAATTCTTCTAAATTATTTAAATTTAGCACATTAACAGAGTGAATAACATCCTTGGCTTCGGTTCCGTAAGCTCCAATATTTTGCACGGGGCCGGCACCAACATTCCCGGGGATAAGCGAGAGGTTTTCTAATCCGTAAAGTGAATTTTTTACCGACCATTCAACCAGATTATCCCAAACAAGTCCGGCTCCTGCTTTAACAAACAGCTCATTTTGGTTCTCATCTATAACTTCAATGTAGTTCATGGCAGGGTAGAGGACAAGACCTTCAAAGTCTTTGGTAAAAAGTAGGTTACTACCGCCGCCAAGAATCAACTTTTTGTTTTTTAGTATGTTATGGTTTTCTGAAGCAAGTATTTTTAATTCTTCAGAGGTTTCAAAAGAAAAAAACAGAGAGGATTTTACATCAAGTCTAAAGCTGTTGTAGTTTTTTAATGAGAAATTTCTTTGTAAGCCTTTCATTTATTTTTTTTCTAAAATGAATGTACATGTTTTGTAAAATCAGCTATTTGGCCGGGATTTTCTTCAAAAGCACTGCCAATAATTACAATATCTGCTCCGGCTTTGCAAACTGCATCGAGATTTTGAAGGGTTTTTATTCCTCCTCCCACAATTAGGGGAATATTAATGGAATTCTTTACTTGTCTAATAATTTCGCAATCAATTGGTTCCGATGCTCCCGACCCTGCTTCCAGATAAATGTTTTTTAGTCCCAACATTTCACCGGCTATGGCTGTAGCTACCGCAATTTCAGGTTTATTTCCGGGAATTGGTTTGGTAAAGCTCATATATTCAACTGATGTCGATTTACCGTTTTCAATTAAAATATAACCTACAGGAATTACTTCAATATTCGATTTTTTAAGAAAAGGAGCTGCAATTACGTGATTTCCAATTAGTAATTCAGGATTTCTGCCCGAAATAAGAGAAAGAAAAAAAATTGCATCTGCCTTGTTAGAAAGTTGAAGTAAGTTGCCCGGAAAAAGAATTACAGGAATTTTAGAAATTTCTTTAATTCTCAATATGGTTTCATCAATAGGTTTATCGGTAATACTTCCTCCAACCAGAAAAAAGTCAATTTTAGCCTTATTTGCATATTCAATAGACTTGTTAAGACTTTTTGGGGGTTGTTTTCCGGGGTCAATTAACTGACCAATAAGTTTACTATTTTTATTATTTTTAAATATTCTTTCCGACAGCATCATTTTATTTTTTTGTCCACACTACCATATAATCATTAATTGTAAAGTATTGCAGAGTATAATCTTCTTTTCGGGTTTCGTTCATAATTGTTCCCTTAAAGTTTCCGGTTTCTTCTAATTCAAAAGGATGAATAACAATATTTTTATCGAAGGGAATTTCTTTTTCACCAAAAATTTTGAATAGAGCTTCTTTGGCACACCAATAAGCATACAATTGTTTATTACGATTTTTTCTTTTAATATTTTTCTTTTCAAGATCACTTAAAAATCGATCTGCTATTTTATTAACTCTTTCGCTAATTAGTTCTATATCAAGTCCTACCTCATGATTTTTACTAAGTATTATTCCCACCAAATCTTCTGAATGAGATATACTGATATTATTTGAAGCATCCAAAAGGAATGGTTTTCCGCTTTCGTTATATATTATTTTTTTTTGCGAATCTGAAATGCTTTTTAGCAATGCTCTGGTACAAAGCCATTGAAGCTTTCTTCTTTCGTTCTTAAAGTTTTGCATAGCTTCCTGTTCGCGCTCGTCGAGGGTAAGAAATTTTTCTACCTCTTCGCGTGTTTCAGAGATTTGCCAGAATCCCAGTACACAGTTGTCTTTACATTTTATTTGGTGAATCAGAGGCATTTAATCAATTTTTTTCCATTCAAGGCTTTCAACCAACCTGTAAATATCGGGTTTAATAAATTCTATAACGGGAAAAAGAGAGTCTTTATTAGGAACTTCCAAAAAATAAAGAGCTCCTCTAAAAAAGTGTTTTACACTATCTGTAAGAAAAAATTGCATAGGAGAAGCAACATTTCCTTTTATTTCAAATATTGCTCCGTAAACTTTTTTTTCTTCTTGGTAAAACCAATTATCAACAACAGCATCGGCCTTAATGTTGTGTTTTTCAAGAAAAGTCCAACTATTATCAAGTAGAATAGATAAGTTTGTATCGTTTACTTCTTTATAACTAATATTAATTTCTGCATTAAATTGAGGAAAAACAACGTCTATCCAATATTTTTCTTTTTGTTCGCCTCTATATGGATAAACTTTGGCATAAATAGGATATTCGAAAGAGTATGGGCAATTTTCTGTGTACTTAACGTATTCTTTTTCAGGAAAATGAATTCTGAAATAACCTCTAGGTTTAGGTGTGTGTACCTTGGAACAAGATGATATAACAATAAGAGTTGATAATATATATAGAATCTTTTTCATTTTTTTTGCGGTGTAAATTTCACAAAAATTTGCTTAATTCTTCTATTATCAACTGCTTTTATTTGAAATTCAAATTTTTTAAATTTCACAATCTGATTTTTAGATGGTATTTCTCCTGTTAGTTCGAGAATAAATCCGGCTATTGTGTCAGATTCGCCCTTTACATTATCGAAAATATCGTCGTCTATTTCCAAAATTTTACAAAAATCGTTTAGGGAAGTTTTACCTTCAAACAAATATTCATTTTCTTTCAGTTTCGAATAATTTTGGTTTATATCGTCAAATTCATCATTTATTTCGCCAACAATCTCCTCAAGAATATCCTCCATTGTAATTATTCCTGATGTTCCTCCATATTCATCTATTACAATTGCTAAGTGTATTTTCTTTGTTTGAAATTCTTTAAGTAGGTCGTCAATTTTTTTATTTTCGGGAACAAAATATGGTGGTCGTATTAGTTTTCCCCAATTAAAATCGTCCGACTTATCTAAATAAGGTATTAGGTCTTTAATATATATTACGCCTTTTATATTGTCGAATGAATCTTCGTAAGCAGGAATTCTTGAAAAGCCCGATTCTACAATTAGTGAGATTAGTTTCTTAAATCCGGCAGATGTTTCAATACTAACCACATCTATGCGAGGTTTCATTATTTCTCTAACTTCAATTTGCCCAAATTTTACTATTCCTTTTAATATTTTTTCGTCTTCCTTCAATTCCCTCGATTCAGAAGTAATATCTAATGCTTGAGAAAGTTCATCAACAGAAAGTTGATTTTTTACGGCTACTCTTTTGTGAATGAAGGATGTAGAACTTACTAAAATATAACTTAATGGACTAAATATTTGTTGCATGTATTTAATAGGTAAGGCCATAAAAATGGAAAACCTTATTGCATATCTAGCGGCATAAACTTTGGGTAATATTTCTCCAAAAAGCAATAACAAAAAAGTTACTATTATTACTTGAATAACAAATCCTAAAATTGGCTCTTCTGAAAAATTAAAAATCCCGGTTGTTATGTAAGTTGAGAGAATTACAATACCAACATTAACAAAGTTATTGGCAATAAGAATTGTAGCTAATAATTTTTCAGGCTTTTGAAGAAGGATTAATATTGTTTTGCTTTTTAGAGTATTTAGGTCTTCCAAAAAGGCTTTGTTTTTAGGATTTAAAGAAAAGAAGGCAACTTCTGAACCAGATATTAATGCTGATAAAATTAGTAGTAAAAAAGTCATGAATACTGCAACAACAATACCAGTAGTAACAGGCAATAATTGAATGCTGTTAGTAATAATTATCTGATAGGGTAAAGGGTCTGATTCCAAGATTAAAAATTTTGGTTAACGATGCTAGAATGGTAAATCATCCGTATCTTCCTGTGTGTTTTCAGGTTGGTTTATTTCACCATTTTGAGTAATATCGTTTGTTTGTGGAGAATTTTGCCCAACCGAAGAAGATTGATTGGTATTTACATCCTCATTTTGATTTGATGATTGAGATCTTGAACCATCGTCAATTCTGTTCAGCATTTTAATAGAATCGGCAAGTATTTCAGTAAAATACTTTTTCTGTCCGTCTGTGCCATCGAAAGTCCGGTAAGTTATTTTGCCTTCAACATAAAGCAAACTGCCTTTTTTTACGTATTTTTCTATTGTTTGTGCCAATCCTCGCCATGCAACAATATTATGCCATTCGGTGTTGGTAACAACTTCGCCGTTTTTATTCTTATATTTTTCCGATGTTGCCAATGAAAAACTGGCTTTGGAAACATTATTATCAAAAAAACGAACTTCAGGGTCTTTGCCCACATTTCCTACTAATATTACTTTGTTTATTGACATTTCTTTTTTATTTTTTGGACTGTAAAAATACTAACTAATGTGGTTTTTAAATAAAACCCACAATCAATTTTTTCAACAATTTATTAATTATTAATTTGGAAAAATACTAATTTGTTTCGTCGCCACTTACATGTTTTCCATTTTCGTAAATTCCTTCTCTTAAAAGATTCCCCGATTCATCGAATATTTTAAAAGTTCCGTGAATTTTGCCATCTAAATAAGTTGCTTCTTCGTTAACCTGTCCGTTTTCGAAGTATGTCTTCATTTTGCCATCTTTCTTACCATTTTTATACGAAACTTCAAGTTCCTTATTACCATTTTGAAACCACATAACAAATGTTCCATGTTTAATGCCGTTTTCAAAATTTCTATCGGCATATTTTAAGCCGTTCTCATACCATGATGTAGATTTGCCATGTTCTTTACCTTCAAGATAATTGCACTCTATAACTTTATGCCCATTTTTGTACCACATAATATAAAGGCCGTTTTCTTTGCCGTTATTGTATTCACATTCTTCTTTTTTCTGTCCGTTATCGTACCAACGTTTAAGTAATCCGTGTTCCTTTCCGGCTTTATAATTTATCTCACTTTTTTGAATACCGTTTTTGTACCATTCTTTGTACAATCCTTCCTGATTTCCGTCAACATAATTACCATCGTAATACATTTGACTGTTATCCCACCAAGCTTGATATTTTCCATTTCTCTTGCCGTTTTTAAACTCGGTTCTCTTTTTTGTTAGACCGTTTTCGTATTTGGAATAGGCAGTTCCGGTAAATGGTTCGTTCTTATTTTGCTGATAAAAAATACCGTCTTTTTCTAAGAGATTATCTTCAAGTTCGGCATTTTCTTCAGAACCAAATTCATCACTATCTATGTTTGCATTAATTTCTTTGCCCGATTTATCCCATTTTTTTATTTCTCCTTTTGCAATTCCGTTTTCGTAACTAGACTCAATTTTTTTAACTCCGTTTTCGTGAAAAATAACAGATTTTCCATGTTTTTTGCCTTCTACATATTCTGTTTCTTCGGCTTTTTCACCGTTATCGAACCAGGAAATATACCTTCCGTGAGTTATTCCGTTTTTATATTGAATGGATGATTTTTGTTTACCATTCTGATGCCATTCCTTAAATTCACCATTCATTTGTCCTTTAGTAAAATCTCCTTGAAAATGCATCTGCCCGTTAGGATACCAACCTGAAAACTGACCGTCTCTTTCACCATTAATATAGCTTGTTTCGACTTGCTTTTTCCCATCTGTAAAGAAGCCAATAGAAATGCCTGTAAAAGGTTTATTTTCATTATTTTTAAATACTAAGCCCTTTTGATGGCAGATTTCGTTAACGTTAATTGTATCGACTTTCTTGCCGGATTTTGAACTGTCTGATTCTTCTTTTTTATTGTTGTTGCAAGAGAAAAATAATGCCGCTAACAAAAGAAATAATAAAGTTTTGCTCATAAAATTGTATTAAAATGTTCTAAACAAAAATAGAGGAATTATTCAAATTATTAATAAAATTGCTCTGATTTTTTATTAGAAGTAGGCTAATTGAAGATAAACAGCTTATTTGACTTGTTAAAATTTGATGGCTTTTACTCCTAATTGCAATTTAGCCCCTTCGACCTTCCTACATTCCAATCTTCTGACTTTAAGACCTTCCTACCATTAACAAATAAACCAACAATAAATATTTTTGGGAGTTTTGAATAATTAGTTAATTTTGTAGCAGACAAACGTTCTAAAAACAACAAAGTGGAAAAAAGAAACAATCAAATAAAAATCTTACTCATTGTTCTGGTTATACTATTAACCTTGAATGGAGTAGTATCGTGGTATATGTATTTTTTGGAGCTTGGTAATAAGGATAGGGTTATTACCGAAAAAATAATTATCGAGGATGAAAAAGCTGCAATACAACGGGAATTGGAACTTTTGAATGAAGATTACGAGGAACTTATTTCCCAAAATCAGGGTCTTGAGGAAAAACTTTCGGCAGAGCAAATTCGAATTGAAGAATTAATTGAAGAATTAAAGAATACTAAATCCTCCGATCGTGCCAGAATTTCTCAACTTAAAAAAGAGATGAATTCTCTAAAAGACATAATGAAAGGTTTTGTGAGGCAGATAGATAGCCTTAACAGATTAAATCAGGTTATTACTGCCGAAAATGTTAGGGTAATGTCTGAAAATAAAGAGTATAAACAAAAAACTCAGGAGCTCTTGGAAGAAAAAGATGAGCTAAACGAGCAAATTGAAATAGCCTCTGTCGTCAAAGCTCGCGGTCTGTCAGCAACTCCGGTAAACGATAAGGGTAAACCCCGCGATAGGGCATCTAAAGTTGAAAGAATTGATATTTGTCTCACTCTTAGTGAAAACGATATTGTTGAAAAAGGTTCTCGCTTTGTTTTTGTTAGAATTTCTCGTCCCGATAATCTTATACTTGCTAAAAACGAGGAAGATATGTTTTCTTATGGAGGAAGTAAGATAATTTTCTCAGCCAAAAGAATGATAGATTATCAAGGAACCGATACAGATATGTGCATTTTCTGGAAAAGGGAACAAGAACTTATTCCGGGGAATTACCATGTAGATGTTTTTATGGATTCTAATCTTATTGGCTCAACAACTTTTACTTTAAAGTAGTCTCTATTCTTCTTTTAGAACTTCAGTTATTTCCATTCCTTTTTTCAAATCAAGAAAAAATGTCTTTAGTCCTGCTTTCTGAGCTCCTTCAATATGTATGTAAGTGTCGTCAATAAATACAGTTTCTTCGGGTCTTAAATCTTTTTCATTCAATACTTTAATAAAAGTTTCCGTAAATGGTTTTGCCATGCCTATTTCGTGACTAAACCATGCTTTTTCAAAAAGGTCATCAAAGCTTTTGTAATTGTATTTCTTCTGAAATTCAGACAAATAGCTATCGTAATGAATTTTATTTGTGTTGCTTAGCAAGAATATTCTATATTTTTTCTTCAGACCCTCCAATAGCTCAATTCGTTTTTTTGGTATTTCGAGCAAAAGAGCATTCCAGGCTTTGTCAAATACCTCATTGCTAAGTTGTTTCCCAACCATTGAGCAAAGTGAGTTTCTAAATTCTGAAGGAGAAATTTTTCCTGTTTCAAGATTATAAAATAATTCGGTCTGACTATTTTGCTTAAACCATTCTCTAACATCATAAATTCCAAGTGCTTCGAAGGCTTTGTAGGTTAGCTCGAAATCAACATTAATTATTACGCCCCCAAAATCGAAAATAATGTTTTTCGCTTCTTTAAATATTTTTTCCATATAAAGTGGTAATTTAGCCGGCAAAGTTAGTAAAACGGGAAGATTCCCCAAATTGATAAAAATGAAAATTCAAGAAACCCATTACACGGCAATATGGCCGGAAGAAGACGGAAAATCTGTTGGAATAATAAATCAGTTGGTTTTGCCTTTTAAATTTGAAAAAAAGATTCTTACAACTGTTGAGCAAGTCTATTATGCAATTGCAGAAATGGAGGTTAGAGGAGCTCCTCTAATTGGCGTTACTGCTGCCTTTGGAATGTTTTTTGCCAGAACAGAAACTAATAATATTGATGAATTATTCAAAAAAGCTGAATATTTGAAATCATCCCGCCCCACGGCAGTCAATTTACATTGGGCTGTTGATAAGGTTTTCAGTAAACTTAAAATTAGTAATACCGAACAAGTTGCTTGGAATGAGGCTGTTAAAATCTTTTCAGAAGAAATAGAAAATTGCAGGCTTATTGGGATTTATGGTTGCGATTTAATAGAGGAAATCAGCAAGAAGAAAAGCGGAAAAACCGTAAACATCCTTACCCATTGCAATGCAGGATGGTTGGCATGTGTAGATTATGGAACTGCAACTGCACCAATTTACGAAGCACACAACAGAGGAATTGATGTGCATGTGTGGGTTGACGAAACCCGTCCTAGAAATCAGGGAGCCAGACTTACTGCTTACGAACTTGGTGAACATGGAATAAAACATACTGTAATTGCCGATAACACAGGAGGTCATTTAATGCAGCATGGAATGGTAGATTTGGTAATAGTAGGCAGCGACAGAACTACAGGAAACGGTGATGTGGCAAACAAAATTGGCACATATTTAAAAGCTCTTGCTGCAAAAGATAATAATCTGCCGTTCTACGTTGCTTTGCCCTTAAGCACGATAGATATTTCATTATCGGATGGAATTAAGGAAATCCCTATTGAGCAAAGAAACGAGGATGAAGTTCTGTTTATTGAAGGTTGGGATGGAACAGAAATAAAAAAACTAAAATTAACTCCTGAAAATTCTAACGCAGCTAATTTTGGTTTCGACGTAACACCGGCAAGACTTGTAACGGGTCTAATTACAGAAAAAGGCATTTGCAGAGCCGACAGAGAATCTATTGAGAAATTGTTTTAATTAATTACAATGAAGAAAACTACAGACAATAAAAAAGAAGTAGCCTATTTTATGCGAAGGCTTTATAATAAGGGATTAACAACCACATCGGGAGGAAATGTTAGCTGCAGAAGTGAAGAAGGAACAATTTACATTACTCCGAGTCAGACCGACAAAGGAAGAATTAGAAAGCACGAAATTGCAGAAATTACTCTTGAAGGAATAAATAAAACTCCCGAATTAAAGCCATCAATGGAAACGGGTATGCATTTGGCAATTTATAGAAAAAGGCCCGATGTAAAAGCAATTGTTCATGCTCATCCGGTTTTTGCCACAGTTTTTGCTGCTACCGGAAAAACCCCTTGTTGCAAATTATCCGGAGAAGCAAGAGCAATATTGGGCGAATTACAAATAGTTCCTTACCAATTAATGGGCACAGAAAACCTTGCCGAAAAAACAGCCGAAGCTTTGTCTATTGGCAATGTAGCAATTATGCAAAACCACGGCGCCATAGCAATAGGCAGCAGTTTACTGGAGGCTTTCGACCGACTAGAAGTATTGGAGGCCACAGCTAAAATTTCCTTCTTAACCGACCTTTCCGGAGCTAGGAAAGAACTCAGCGAAAATGAAATAGAAGAAATAGACAGATTGATGGGTAACAATAAATAATAAATACTCAAGAAAATTTTGGTAAATCCAAGACTTTTCCTTAAAATTGCAGTCCGAAAAAAAAGAAGTTTTTTTCAAAAAAATGGTCCTATAGCTCAGTTGGTTAGAGCACCTGACTCATAATCAGGGGGTCCTTGGTTCAAGCCCGAGTGGGACCACTTTTTACAAAACCAGAACATAGCAAAATCCTTTAAATTGTATGATTTAGAGGATTTTCTGTTTTTGGGGTATATCAAAATATATCATCAAAAACCAATATTCAGGTGCCCCATTCGGTGCCCCATTCATTTTTTTTGGTGCCCCATTTTTTGAGAGCCAAACAATTGAATATCAGAGGCTATAAAAATTTTTGCATTTTCCATTTTTTTTATAATTTGTTAATGGCGTGGTGTGCCAAAATGTATCAAAATTTATTAAATTATGGAAAAAACATTTGGAGTTATTGTGTACCTAAAAAGGTCAAAAATGAACCAAAAGGGTGAAGCACCGCTTATTGGACGTATTACAGTTGATAGCAAAAGAACTGAAATTGCATTGCACCTCAGAGTGGATGCTGAAAGATGGGATAATGCAAAAAATGCAATGAAAGGGTCTCGAGAGGATGCCCGGGTGACCAATTTGGCTATTGCCGGATTTAAAAACAAAATCACGCAAATATTTCAGAATCTGAAGAATGAGGATGAGATAATTGAAGCAGAATTGATCAAGAACATTTATCTTGGTAAAGATAAAAGAGCCGGGACCCTTTTAGGACACTATAAAAAAGTGATGGAAAATATCAAGGAAAGAGTGAATATTGATTATTCTCCAAATACAATTAAAAAGTACAAAACAACTCAGAAACACCTGGAAGAGTATATAAAAAGCAGGTATCAGTTGAGTGACCGACCTTTGAAAAAATTAAATGTGCAATTTATTGAGGGCTTTGAGCATTATTTAAAAGTTACTGCAAGACAATCACAGTCTTCCGTGTTCAAACACATACAACGAACCAGAAGGGCAATAAGTAACGCTTTGGGTGAAGGAATTATTGACAAGGATCCTTTCTTTGGTTTTAAAACAAGCAAAGGACAAACTCATCGTGACTTTCTGACAAAAGCTGAACTTGAGAGAATTGAGAACAAACAGTTTCAAATGGAAAGACTTCAGGAAATAAAGGATGTATTTGTGTTCAGTTGTTACACCGGTATTGCATTTATTGATATGTTAAAAATGACAAAAGACAGTATAATAATAGGTATAGATGGAAATAAATGGATTTCAGGTTACAGACATAAAACAAAATCGAAGTTCAGCGTACCATTGTTACCCAAGGCCATGCAGATTATTGAAAAGTATAAGGATCACCCAAAGGTTTTGGCGCATGGTGGATTATTGCCTATTATGTCGAGCCAGAAAACAAATTCTTATTTGAAAGAGATAGCTGATTTTTGTGAGATTAATAAAAATCTCACTTTCCACGTAGCCAGGCATACTTTTGCTACAACGGTTACTTTGTTGAACGGTGTGCCAATAGAAACAATAAGCAAAATGTTGGGTCATCAGAATATTGCAACTACTCAGATTTATAGTAAAGTAGTAGAAGAAAAGGTAAGCGAAGACATGAACAACCTTGTTAGAAAACTTTCATCCTAAGAGTTGAAAACAATTTGAATTATGACCGGTTAAACTGAAATAAATGATTGGTTTAGGGATGTTTTTTAGTTTTTTTAGTTTCAATATGCATAAAAGTCTATAATATACGTTATTACTTCATATAAAAAGCATGAGTGTTTAACCTAAAGTCATTAAAATGAGAATAATTGATAATCTATTGGAGGGGGTTATCAACGGTGAGATAAGTTCACCCAAAGATTTTAAAGAAAAATATGGGGATGAAATGCTAACCTGTATCGGCATAAAGAAAGCTATAGAAGATTGTAAAAATGAAATATTCGAGAAGGTTCAAAGATTCCGGAGCAATTTGGTTGCAATGGAATATGTACAAAAGGAACAATTGAAGTATGCTGAATATTCAAGAGTGCTGCTTTCAATGGAAGATTACAGGGGCAAAATATTCCAGGAAAAGAAGTCTGTCAGAAATTACAACGATCTTTTAAGATGTGCTTATCGTTGTTCTGATGAAATATCCAATTATCTGGAAAAGAGGTTTAATATGTTCGTTGATAAGAAACTTCCTGCCTCATATATGACAAAATTAATTGAGGTACCCGGTATTGAAAAGGATGTTAAATCTATTTTGAAGAAAGAAGAAGGAAAAGAAATTGACCCTACTTTATGGAGTATTGTAAAGTACATTTTGAACAAGTGCCACAATCTGGCTTTCGATTATGATATTTCTCTTGAACATCTTGAATATTTAAAACTTGTTCTTGCAAGGCTGAAGAGACTTTCTCAGGAGGATATGTTTAATGAGGATGAAATTATTGATTGCCTGATATTTCTAAATTATAATGCTTCAAAGTTTTTCCATTATTTATCAAAGAGAATAAAACTAGAGATTGAAGAGCTGGAGGATTGCCGGCAAAGAATTGATATTCTCAATCATTATTTAAATAAATTCAGTCAGCAACCGGTAATGGAAAAAGTTAAATATACCTGCAACCATACAAGTATTAAAAAACAGATGCGAGCCTGGCTATCAGAAGAAATACGTTTTAATGCAAGCAAGTTGATTCATAGTGTTCCGGAACCAGTTAAAAGGGATTTTGAAAAGAATGAAGAAAAGATAGGAACAGGTTTGTCGGTTAGTCAGATTGCCTATCTCTCAAGTCTTATGTTTGAAGTTGGAGTGCTGACAGACAAGAATAAGAGCAATACATTAAGAATTATTTCACAAATTGTATCGAGCCTTAACCAGCAGAATATTTCTTTTCAAAGCTTGCAAAAGAAATTTTATGAGGCCGACAATTCAACCAGGGAAGCAATACGAGATCTTCTGATAAAAATGCTCGGTTTGACCAGAAGATAATTATTCGTCATTTAAAAGATGGTCCAGTTGGTTTTGCTCCAGGAAATCCATAAAGGATTTTAATTGCATATATTCAAATCCATTAATTTTTAGTAAAAAGCTGGTCTTTCTTGCAAGAACCTGTTCAAGTGATTTAAATCCGGCCTTGACAAAAATATCCTTCAATTCCTCCGGAAGGTTAATCTGATCTATAGGAGCTTTAAGTATCTTTTTCATATTATTATTTTTTCACGCTCCATAAAAACAGCGTGGGCAATTGAACTATAAGTCACAAAGGCACCGCTAAGAGCCTTCCACACTATACAGACAACGCCCACGCATATCGTGAGCAGGAGTCTATTCATCTTAGTGTAGAGTATAGAAATTAGCGGTTTCTTGTGACTAAGAAAAAATAGCTTCTGCTAAATTTTCGATTTAATCTTATGCAATTACAAAGATAATACAATAAAATAAACAAATCAGGAATAAACTGTTTCAATATTTAGGAAAAATTTAAAAAGAAATATCACTAGTGTCCACTAAAAATTAAAAGATAATTGTGCCTCAAAATTGTTGTCTAAATTATTTTCAGATATTTCATCATCATG
>JAFGXD010000119.1 GCA_016936815.1 Bacteroidales bacterium | reverse complement strand
GACTTACCTTTATTATCTTTTATACCGCTTATTTCTACCTTATAAACCTCTCCGTCAATAAAGTTGGAAGATTTAGAATCCGGTTTGAAAATTATAGCATTATTTGTTCCGTAATTTTGGTTATCAACATTGAAAAAAGATTGGGAAGGACCGCAAGTTGAAGGGTTACTAGTGTAATTATTTTTATCTAATATCCATATTTTATTATTATATAGACGAGTAAGTTTTACCTGAACATTTTCTAATTTAGGTTCTTGAAAATATTTTGGATTAAGGCTTATAGACCAAACGCTAAGACTAAAGTCAATAGGAAAAAATCCCGGGGGAGGCCAAGCCTGGGCTTTATCTTCAAATTTAGCTGATTTGTCTAAATCTGAAATATAGGCAACAGAATAATCTTCATCTGCGAAGCCGAATCCAATTTGACCTAAATAAGGAGAAAGTAAATACCTTCGCGATTTAACACTTAGTTTGTCTTTTAACCCTGATAACCAACTGGAAACAGATTCAAAAAGATTATCATTACCACAATGTGAAGCAGTTAAGCAGTTGTTTACAAACGACATAGTTTTATTAAAAAAATCTTCCGGTAAATCATAGCGCACCAAATTCCTAAAACCATGATTTTTAGCTATTAATACAGCAACCATTTGAGCTTTGGTTTGCAAATCATTATTTATTGTTATTGGATTATTTAAACCTACAAGCCATCGAGCAAAGTTTAAGGTTTCCAAACCAAACTTAGTGAGTTCTGAATCTAATTGATACATTTTTTTACTGAAGTCTATTCCGCTACTATTCTGACCATGAGTATCATCATATCTATTACATAAGAAACTAAGAGACAAATAGCGGTCGTGAATTTCACGTTTAGAGTGCAGAGGTTTTATATTATCTTTTGAAATATCGTAAGACAAACCAAGTCGATTATTATCCCATTCGTAAATCCCCGGCGAATAGGCAGTATAATTTTGACGAATCATATCGTGTCGGAAATGTATTCTATGAGTGTTTGAAAGAATAACATTTTCAGCAATCCCCTGATCACCATAACCGTCAACAATTTTAATGTGGTAGGCTTTGTTAGGAACGGGATTAAAATCGATAGTAATAGCAGTTCCGCCTGGATCTACAGAATACGCCCATTTATTTTTATTTTTAAGAAGATTTATTCCCCAATCACTAATAATATCTTTAGAGGGAACAATATACAATTGAGGTTCAGCCGAATCGCCGGCTACATCGTTGAAATAGCCCATAATAATCACTATTTTTGTAGTGTTAGCATAGGTTTTTGAAAAAAAAGCAAAAAGCATAATAAGAATTAAATGCCTTAGATAAAAAGAATTGTGTTTTCTGATTTTTTTGTATTTCATTTTAATTTGGTTTAATAATCAATTAACAATAAAGTACAAATTTACAAAAAACTATTTTTCTTTTAATTATTTGAAAAAAAATGGGAGAATTAGAATAATCTGGGAAAATAATTATATTTGCTTAATGAATAAGAACTTATTTACTGCTGTGTTAATTCTTATGTCGGTGGCACTTATTGGAACCGTATGGACTCAAGTTTTGTGGATTCAAAATGCAATAGTAATTAAAGAAGAGCAGTTCGACCAAAATGTTTTTGATGCAATGAAAAGCACAATTCTGAGACTTCAAAAGAACACGGCATTAAATGACATTTCTATGGGATTGGAGAATAATGACATTTCAGCAAATAGGTTTGTTGTTGGGAAGGATACTTTTATTAGTGCAGTTGGTGTAATTCCAGATTTAGAAATAAGCGACCCTAATCTTATTAAAGATGAGATGAAATTAAAGTTGGCCGATAATAACCCTGAAATGAAAACCGCTCTTAGCAAAATGTTGGGAGATAGCTCGGTTATGAAAATGCCGGAGAGTGGATTTATTTTTGCTTCCGACGATAGTATGTTTGCCGGACTTGAAGAAAAATTGGCACAGAAAATTGATGTTTTGGGAGATATTTTTAAACAATTAGTTATTGAATTAAAAGCCGGAGACAATTTAGAAGACAGGTTAGATATTTCTAAAATTGATGAAACACTAAGAACCGAATTATTGCAAAAAGGTATTAATTTGAAATTCGATTTTGCCATTTTTAAATCCCCTTCAAAGGATTCTGTTGGAAATTCAAAAGAAATAAACGCCGAATTATTAAAAAGCAAGTATAATGTACGGCTTTTTCCTGACGATGTTTTTGAAAAACAAGATGCGTTATTGGTTCATTTTCAAGGTAAAACAAATTTTATTTACCGATCGCTTTCTTTCATGTTAATTGGATCATTAGTTTTCTTGATAGTAATATTATTAACCTTTGCAATTACAATATATATTATTCTTAAGCAGAAAAAACTATCTCAAATAAAATCGGATTTTATAAATAATATGACTCATGAGTTTAAGACGCCAATTGCAACTATTTCACTTGCAGCAGATTCGGTTTCAAATGCAAAAACTTTAAAAAGCCCTGAGAATATTCTCTATTTTACAAACATTATTAAACAGGAAAACAAAAGAATGAATGCTCAGGTTGAGAAAGTTCTTCAAATGGCTTTGCTGGAAAAACATGATTTACCTTTTGTGGCTGAGCCAGTACTTGGCAACGAGCTAATTCTTCAGGCAATAAATAATATTCAAATACAGGTAACAGAAAAATCGGGTGAAATAATTCCTCATCTTGAAGCCCAAAACGATAAAATACTTGTAGATAGAGAACATTTTCTTAATGTAATTTTTAATCTTTTAGATAATGCTAATAAATATTCCGACGAAAAGCCTCATATAGAGGTTTTTACAGAATCAGATTCAAGACATTTTATTATTAAAGTAAAAGATTGTGGAATTGGAATGGCTAAGGATGTTCAAAAGAAAATATTCGAAAAATTCTATCGTCAGGCTACCGGTAATATACATAATGTTAAGGGGTTTGGTTTGGGTCTAAGCTATGTAAAAGAAATTGTTGAACGCTTTGGCGGAAAAGTAATAGTTGAAAGCGAACTAAATATTGGAAGTACATTTACAATAATTATTCCCCTTGAAAATGGAAGCAAATAAGCAGAAAATATTTCTTGTTGAAGACGACATAAATTTTGGTGCGGTTATGAAATCGTATCTTGAGATGAACGATTACAGTGTTGTTTGGATAAAAGACGGCAAAGATGCTATTATGGCTTTTAGGTCGGATAACTTCGACCTCTGCATTTTGGATGTGATGCTACCACACGTTGACGGTTTTACAATTGCCGGCAAAATTAAGGAAATTGACGACGAGATACCAATTATTTTTCTAACCGCCAAGACTTTAAAGAGCGACATTCTTGAAGGTTTTAAAAAAGGAGCCGACGATTATATAACCAAACCTTTCGATTCTGATGTGTTAATTTTGAAAATAAGAGCTATTCTTAAACGAAATTCAAAAAGCAAGGAAGATATTGAATTTGAAGAGTTTAATCTTGGAAAATACGTTTTTAACTACAGACACAGGTTTATTAGTTTTCAGGGAAATTCACAAAAGCTTTCACCCAAAGAAGCCGAATTGCTTAAAATGCTATGCTTAAAACTTAATGAAGTATTAGACAGACAAGAAGCTTTGAAAAAAATATGGAAAGAAGACAGCTACTTTACCACAAGAAGTATGGATGTTTACATTACTAAACTCAGAAAATATTTGAAGGAAGACCCAAGAATAGAGTTAAACAATATTCATGGAGCCGGGTTTGTTCTTTCGGTTGGGGAATAATCAATAATAAGTTTATTCTACTTGCTTTTTATCTTTGGAATAATATTCTATTAACCCAGATTACGTATTTGCTCCAGCTTTTCAATGTTTTTTAAGATAATTACTTTTCCCGAAAAACTAATAATACCTTCGTCCTGAAAGTCTTTGAGTACTCTTCCGGCCGAGTCTTTTGTCATGCCGGTTAGTTCAGCAATTTCTGTTCTGCCGGCAATAAGTTTTCTATCAATGTTTTTAAAAACCTCGTTATTTAAATACAAAAGTGCATTTGCAACTCTTCCGGGAACTTGTTTTTGGGTTAGGCAAATAAATTTAGAATGCATTTGAGATTTTTCAATACTCAGAAGTTTTAGCAATTCTCTTCCAAAAGCAGGTTTTTTATCAATTAAACCGCTAATAATATCGAAATCGACAAAACAAACCTTGCAGTGATCAACCGCCGAAACCGAAAAGGTGTAAATATTATCAGTAAAAATTCCTGAAATTCCCAAGAAATCTCCTTCTTTGGCGTAACGAATAACCAAAGACCTGTTTTGTTCGCCCTCAACAAATATTTTAGTAAATCCCGACTGAATTATTAACGCCTGATTTGCTCTTGAGCCTTGCTTAATTATGGTTTCATCGGGTTTGTAATTTATTATTATTTTGCTGCTATTAATTAGCTCCAGACTTTCTTTATCGAGCAGATTAAGGGCTTTAATATTGTTTTCGCATTTTGATGTTCCGGGAATTTTTACCATTTTGTTTTTCTTTTACCCGTGGTCACTTATTTTTTGAAGTTTCTCATGGTCAACAATTTTAAAGGTCTTACCGTCCATAGAAATTAATCCATCATCTTTAAATTTCTTTATTATTCTAATTACTCTTTCTGTTGAAAGTCCGGTAAGTTCTGCAAGCTCTTTTCTTGAAAGTAAAAGGTCGAATTCGTTCTTTTTGTAAATACGACAAGCTAGGCAAAGCAAAATATCGGCCATTCTGCCGTAAGACTGCTTATGTGTAAAGCAAAAAAATCTTCCATAAGTTTGAATAGAATTTTCGCACAAAATATTAATTACTTCATTTGCAAATTCAGGGTTTTGCTTTAGTAATTGCCTAAAAATATTTATGTCAATAAGTCTAACAAGTGAATCTTGATAAGCTATTGCTGAGTATTGAAAAATATTGTTCCCGTCGTAAAGAGATGTCAAACCAATTAAATTTCCTTCGGGTAATATTTTAAGTATCAACGAGTCGCGATCGTTTTCAACATAAACTTTAACCAGTCCTTTGCAAATATACATAATATGGGATGCAAAAGTCCCCTGCTTACAAAGAGTTTCTCCCTTTTTGTATGAAACTTCAACTCTGTTGCTTTCTAAAAGTTTTAGTTCTTCATCAGAGAGTTTCTCAAAACAATCGTAGGTGTCGTAATTAACAGTGCAAGAGTTTAATACCGATTTCTGATTCATTATTTTCTTTTTTGTAAATTTAATACAAAGATAATATAAAACTAGGGATGAAAACAAAAGTCATAAAAAAAACTGACCTGGGTCATGTTTTTGCCAATCGAAAAACCATTTTTCACATGTAGCGGCGTCATATCGATTTTCTTGTTACAGCTTTTTTTGTTTCGGAACTTTGCGATGTTAAACATTTAAAACGATTAATTATGGAAATTAAAGAAACTTTAGATTGCAAAGGCTTATCCTGCCCAATGCCTATGATGAAACTGGCAAAAGCTATGAAAGGATTAAATTCCGGTGAAGTATTGGAAATGTTAGGAACAGATCCCGGTACAAAATCCGATTTACCAAAATGGTGCGAAAAAACCGGAAACATAATGGTTGCTTCCGAAGATTTGGCCGGAGGTGTAAACAGAGCTCTTATTCAAAAATCATAGGAGGAAAAAAGATGTCTGAATCGAAAAAGGAAGCCGGAATTTTCACCGAATTATTCCGCACTTTTTTTGGAAAACATTGGCCTGTTTGGGTTGGTGGAATTGTTCTGGGAACTCTTAATGTCTTGCTTTTTGCAATAAAAAGCCCATGGGGAGCCAGCGGCAGTTTTAACAACTGGGGCGAAAATTTTATGTCGGCAACAGGAATGATGTCGTCCGAGAAT
>JAFGXD010000118.1 GCA_016936815.1 Bacteroidales bacterium | reverse complement strand
CTGCATGTCGAATATTTTAATACTGCCCGTTCCGGTTAAGGAAATGTATTCTATTTGCAGCAGGTTGTTGGCCGGGTTGGGGTAAACATATAATGTACTTACCATCTCACCGGAAAAATCTCTCTGAACAACAGGTTTAGAAATATTACCTGATTTTGTTATGCTTGGTAGCGGATAATTCTCGGTAAATTCTGTTTGATGCGGAATATTTAATAGTGCACGTGCCCAAGAGTTTTCATATCCCTGAGGTTCAGAACCTAATCTTATTAGAAACGCTTCATAAAAATGGAGTATCTCGTTTATTCCTACAGGATTTTGTTCTATTGTCTTCTGAATTGTCATTAATGTTACCCAGTTCTCAATTTTTTCTTGCATAAAAGGATTAAGCCCTGTAGATTGAGAAATAATATCTTCCATTGTTTTAACTGCCAGTGCGTAATTAGATGTTTCTATAAGCATGGTTGTTAACATTTTTTGCGATAATAAATCATCCCTTGTTTCCAGATATTGAATAACAGAATCGGTTTTTTCAATAATAGTGTCATTTATGGCATTACGCGACATTTCTACGGTTTTAATATCAATATTGCCCTCAAGAGCCAATATTTGCCATTGTTCCAGTTCGCGTGGATAAACACCCGTTTGCATTTGCCATAACAACCATTTAAACAATTCCGGGATATTTGTTTCGTTAATAAACGGTTGCAAATTTGTTGGTAAAGGTGAATTTACAAGCAATATTGCTGTTTTTGCCACAGGTCTGTTTAGGGTATTGTTCATAAATTCCTGTAAAACAGCATCCGATAAATAGCCACTATGTTCCAGTAAATCGGCACAAACAGAAAAGTAATTGCTTTGTGTTAATCCTTCCACTTTGCTCAATAAAAGTGGTGTATTGCCTCCATCGGTTAGTGCATCGAGATTGGTTTGCATATTTATTTTTTCATTTTCCTTCTCTTGTAGTTCCTGTATTTGCAGAGCAATTGTTTTAATTGGCCCGGAAGAAATGTTGGAAGGACAAGCGCTACTATAAGATAAATATGGAGTAAAGCTCTTATTTACCCCAATCAAATCGTAAGTATAATAATCACCTGTATTGCCCTGATTATCGGGGTCGTCATAATCTAGCAACAAATTCCAGATTGAGCTTTCGTGAGCCTGCAAATAATTATAACAAGTAACTTCAGTACCTTCTACATAAAAATCTGTATCGTCACCAGTAAGGCTAATATGGTCGAACCAGTTATTTGCAGGACTAACGCCATCAGCACCGACTTGCACTTGGGCAATACTTCCGTCAATTACCGCAAGAGCATAATCGTTGTTTTCGAATTTGTTGCAAATAAAGCGGAGGCCTTGGATTCCATGTATGCCAAGATGAGTATCCCACCAATTTGAATTTTCCCCTGTACCAATAAGTCCTGAATAATTAGCATTTCCGCTTAAGTTATGAAAGTGGTTATGGTAAAATTTGTTTTGCTCTGTACCGGTGTTAATAGCAAAAGCACCTGCCATTCCTTCGTAGAACTGATTTTCTTCTACGGTATAGAGCGTTGAATTTTCGATGGAAAGACCATAAGATTCGTGCGTATAGGCAGGGTCGTTGTCGAGGTTATACACTCTGAAATTATTTTGCAGAATTTCTACGAAATCGCTGTTGTTTTTAAGCTGTAATCCTCTAAGGCAACGTTCGAAATCGCAATTGTTAACTATTGAATAGTCTCCATTTTCTAATTTAATTCCATGATCGAGGTTTTCAAAACGGCTTTTTTGTTTAACTGTACATTCAATGTTAAAACAGTATTGGTTAACAAGAGCCTTAGAATAAAAAGCAATTATACCGTGTCCTCTGTTATAAACGCCGCCAATAGTTGTAGGGTCTGCCTGATTTATCATTCGGTTTCCATTAAATTTAAATTGGGAAACATGCCTAAGGTGGGCAAAAATATAAGGAGTACTATGCTTTAAAGTGTATAGATTATTAGTAGTAGTAAAATTACATAAATTCACATAACTGGCATTTTGGTTTATATAGGAGCCTGAATTGCAAGTGTATGAGTTGAAGTTTTCGTATTTAATTGCGGTATTATTATCTCTAAAATTCGATTGGGTAGCTCTTATTATTGCTCCATTATTTGCATAAATTCCGGTTTGAGCATACTCTATTGTTGCGCCGTTAATCATATATATTCTTGGCTGTCCGGTGGAGGAAATAGGAAACTGTGATGTTGATGAACCAAGCATTTCAATACCTTTCCATAACTGCCCGTCTATTCCACAAAAGTCGTACGAAGTAAGTAGAGTATTATTAAGTACAAGAGTTCCACCATTTCCGGGAACACCATGTTGAATTTTGATTCCAACATTGTCTTCAAATTTAAAAGTCATGTTTCTTATGGTAATATAGCTTCCTGGTTCAAAAACAAGATTTCTGTCAAGATAAACCTTATCGTTGGTTTCCCAGTGAAAAGGGTTGTTTTCAGGAGTCCAAATGTAAGTTCCTGCATGTACTCTAATATCTCCACTAGAGGCATCAATGCTCATATGAGAAATATCTTCACGTGGAGTATCATAAAAATAGTGAGACTGGCAGCAAGTAAAATCTACAGAATAGTAGTAATCTTCGTAATTTGAGCCATCTATCTGATCTGCAAAGATATAATGTTTTTTATAATCGTAGTCATAAAAAGAACGAGCAGGAACACAATTATTTATTCCACCAATATTTGTTTCCCAAACACCTAAGGAAGGATTGTTGGGATTAGAAAATGATGAGACAGTTCCCAGAGCTGCATTTTGGTAATACAGTTTATTGTCTCTACCAAGTTCAACATGCGAAATTTGATAAGAAGCAGGATTATCGACACCTATAGGTATTGTTTGATAGGATGGAACAGCAGCGCCGGTTTCCATAAAGTCGGTATTCAAATAATATAAAGCATCCTGATTGTAATAAGTAAAAAAGAGATTTTTACCATTTTCCGAGAATTCAAGACCTTTTATTGATTTATGCTCATTGTCAAGCCCAATGAAAGAAGTCCATTTGTTAATATATTCGCCATTGATATTTGTTTTAATAAGCATTAACTCGTGGTAGCTGTCACTAAATGTAGTAACATAATTGAAAAATGGCATTGCTATGTAATAATACATATTTCCATCTGATTCTTGAACTAGTAAACATTCTAATTCTTCTCGAACAGATGCCTCGGTATTAGTTACCCCCAGATTAGTAGTGTAAACGGGGGTTGGAGAAACAGTAGAATAAGTATTTTCGTCAATCTCGTAAGTAAGCAATAAATCATTAAAATTCACGAATAGTAAGTAATTACCTTCGGATTCCCTGAAGTCAGAAATACCTATATTTAAAGGGGGTGAAATAGTAAATTGTTGCATTGAAAAGTCGAAGCAGGTAATATTTGATAATTCTATATGACTTTCATCATAATAACTAAGTTTTCTAATGTACAAGTGAGAACCTCCAATACCATCGCCTCCAAGAACATGTTCTATGGTATAAATTAAGTAGTATTCGTAACATGAGCCGGGAATTGGAACTACTATTACTTCGCTTCCAGGATAAACATTTTGATTATAACGATTTATTTCATATCCACTTAATTCGGAATTCCATGCATAAGCAGAAATTGCATCTGGATTATTAACGGTAAAATCATCTTCATAATCAAACAAAAACAACGGTCTTGAATTATCTTCTAGTAAAGAAATTCCATTTTTATTATAAATGTTATTGTCAACAATAAAGAATAATATTTCATTATCATTGTCTTCATAATCGTAAACGATGCTTTGACAATACATTGGTCGTTGCCCATAGTATTTTTCTGCAATTTCTTCCATATAAAAATCGTCAGTTTCAAGGGCTTCAAAATCCGGAGAGGGTAAGGGGTTGACAGGCAACTCACTAACAGAAGGGGGGGGGGGTAATTTCACAATCAACAAAATCCAGTAAATGGTTGTTAACAGGTAGTAGTTTTAATTGTTTTTCACATTGCGCAAATCCTAATCCGGAAGTTGCAAAAGAAAGTAACGTTAATAAAAATAGAAAGGGATGTTTTCTCATGGTTAGGTTTTTTGGTTAATAAAAAAATGAATTATTGTAAAAGTAATATTTATTTTTTTATTGACAAAAAAAATGAAAAGCATTTTCTTTCATAAAGTTCTACAGCAAATTTACTATTTTTGTCGGTAAATTTTGGTTTATGAACGACAATCGCAGATGGTATGCCCTATATACAAGACCACGTTTTGAGGCTAAGACTTTAGATTCGTTGCTGAAACTGGGTTTTGAAGCGTATCTTCCAACGTACAAGACTTTGCGTCAATGGAGCGATAGAAAAAAAATGGTTACATTACCTCTTTTTCCTTCTTACTGTTTTGTTAGAATTAGACCAGAAGAATATTATAAACCACTTGCAGCTTATGGCGTTGTAAGACATATTAAATTTGAAAACGTTCCTGTTCCTTTGCCCGATTCCGATATTGAAACCATGAGAATTATTTGCGAAGGAAAAATGAATTTTGAAGTAACTAAAGCAGTCTTCGAACCCGGAACACCTGTTATAATAAATCAAGGCTCTCTTAAAGGTCTTAACGGAGAATTTGTTAGAAATTCAGGTAAAAGGAAATTTCTTATCAGAATTAATGCTATTAATCATGGAATTCTTGTTGAAATTAACCCCAACTTTGTTGATTCTATTCCAACAAAAAATCAAAAATCGTAGTATTCGTTAAAAAGGCCGGTACGTAAACCAAAAAACAAATATTTGCTGTTTGTAGTTGCTTGATTTCCAATAAAATCTCTTTTACTTATTCCAAAATATACTTGCATATTGGTTTTTCTATTTATTATGTAGCCCAATTTAAGAAAAACATGATTTATTTTTGTCTTATCTCCTTGTAAGAAAGAGATTTGACTGTCTTCAGGAATGGGTTTGGAATAGTTGAAGAAAATATTGTTGCCATAAAATAGGGAATCTTGTTCAAGTCCGGTTTCAATCCGGTTTATTTTAATTTCTACAAAAATATCCTTCACGGAATACGAAAAAATTCCGATTAATTCTTTAAAATTAGCACCTAATGGATGAGCAAGAGCCTGATTAAAATATGTGTAATGCAGATGTTCTCTACTGCTGCTGTAAGTGTATGGTCTAACCTTGTTAAATTCTGCCTGACAGTAAAGATTTTTTATCCCAAAAATTTCAAATAGCTTTATACCTGTCTGATAGCCAAAACGTTTGTCGGCATTGCTCTTTCCGGCTTTATCCAGCATATATTGAAAGTACAATACTGTGTTTTTTTGAGGTGTTATTTTTGTTTGGAAGCCAAAGATCAGATTATTTTCGCCATCCATTCCATATTGTAATGCCCTTGTTCCAATTACCGGGTTTAACATGTTAGGATTGAAATTGTTAGAATGTAAAGAGTCTGTAGATTTCCAGATAATTCCTTCGAAAAGACCTAACTGAAAATGTTTAGAAAAAATATAATTGAAATAGTTAAAAGTTGCCGACTTACGAGAATGAACTCTTTGAAGATTATCGTAAGAACTAACCTCCTGAAAAGTTGAATAAATGTTGTTATATTGAATTTTATTTTTAGTAAAGCTTATTTTGAAGAAGGGATAGAAAAAGGCATTATCGGAAAGTAATAATGATCGGTATCCTTCGCCAACAAAGTGTTTTCCGTTTCCAATCTGGAAATTTAATGTAGGAAGAGCCTGAAAGGAAACAAATCCTGATGCGCTTGAATAATCGAATCCTCCCGTATCGAAGCCCTTTACCCTGCCAAACCCGGGTGTTACCGAGTATTTTCTTACGAAATTGTAAATATATCCGGTGTAAAAAGTCTGGTTTTCGAAGAAGCTTGAAAAGAAATAAGTCTTATTGCCAATTAATCCCTCTACAAACACACCTCTTGTATTAAAACTTAAATCTCCTTGGTAGAAATCGTCTTTTCCTTTTTCAAATTTATAAAGAAAACTTGAAGCAAGTTTAAACCCCGGCTCGTCAACAATAAAAAAATGTTCTTTTAGTAACTTTCTTACAAACCAGTTTTGCTTTTTATTTCTTGAATATGGACTGCTTCCCGGCAAGGAATCTAAATCTAGTTGTAAATTAATATGCGAAATATCAAGAGGTTGCAGACCTGTGTGAATTTCCTTATCAGAAAAATTTATTTCTTTGTTTAATTCTCTGTTATGAATATGGTTAAGATAAGAATGGCTTTGCGAGAAACTTGCATAAACCGAAAGTAAAAGGATAATAAGAAAATTCAGCTTCATTTAATTAAGGCTTTTTTCTTTCTTTTTTTGTAAATATGATAAGGAATATATGAAAGACTTGCTGAAACAAAAAGTAGAATTCCACCTGTAATATACGTCCCATTATCTTTTAACAAAAAGGTAAGGAAAATTAGGAAAATTGCAGCAAATGAAATAATAGCAGTAGATTGCATGTGCGAAAGACCAAGTTTCAGAAGTATGTGGTGCATGTGAGTTTTATCGGGTTTAAATGGCGACCGACCCCTAAGAATTCTAAAAGTAAAAACTCTAAGTAAGTCGAAAAGAGGAATAAAGAAAATTCCAATTGCAACAATAGGAGAGGCTTTAATTCTAAAATCTGAATTTCTTATATCCAAATCGCCGGAAAAACCGTTTCCGTTCAGCTCAATAAATTCAATAGCAAAAACTGCCATCATAAGACCGAGAAAAAGTGAGCCTGTATCGCCCATAAAAATTTTTGCAGGCGACACATTATATCTCAGAAAAGCTAGAAGAGCTCCCACAAGTGAATATGCAATAATTGCATGTTGATAATCTTCAACCATAAAATACCATGTACCGAAGGTAAGAGCTGAAATTATTCCTAAACTACCGGCTAACCCGTTAATGCCGTCTATTAAATTCCAGGCGTTAATAATTACCAAAATGGTAAAAATTGAAAACAAAACAGAGATAATATAAGGAACCTCGCCAATTCCAAAAATTCCAAACATTCCTGAGATTCTAACATCACCCCAAATGACAATAATCATAGCGGCAACAACCATTCCAATAGATTTCTTAAAAGCACTTAATCCAATAATATCGTCTTTTATCCCAATAGATGCAATAACCGTCATTGATGCTATTAAATACTGAAGATGAACACATTTGCTAAAACTTGTCCAAAATGTTATAGAAAAAACCATTGCAGCAAAAATTGCCAATCCTCCCAGGGTAGGTACTGCTTTGGTATGCGAATTTCTTGCTCCCGGAACATCAAACAAGTGTTTGGCATTCGCAACAGCAATAATTGTTGGAATAAGAAAAAATGTTATTCCAAATGCAGTAATGAAACTATATGATAGAATGTTAATGGTATCATTTGGTATCATAGTGCAAATATATGGTTTTTAGTTTTCCCATGTACAAGGTAAGAGTAAAAAGTTTTTTAAAGAGAAATACTATTCTGCCTATAGTTAAGCTAAATTCAATAATTTGCTAATAATTAAAAAGAATGATTCTGTATTTCAAATTTATCTTTTGCAATAAACCCCCTATTTTTGTAAGGGTTTTAGCACTATTGAATTTTTGTTTGTTGAATAATGATAAGAATGCAAATTAATTTACATTTTTTTACATCTACTTCTTTATCAAGCATATAATTCCTATGTATTTCAAGTAAAAGATAGGCTTCAATATTATTTTTTTCCTTGTTTTTTTGTAAATTAATTAAACTATAGTAATTTAGGATGTTTTTTGACATACTATTTCATTGATAAAACTATGAAAAACATAAAGTTAGCTATTATTTTGGTTTTTGTTACCTTGGCGTACATATCCAAATCTCAGGAAGATAAGACACATTTGCTTGATAGCAATAAAGTTGTTTGGGATTCGAAGGAAGTAAAGGAATTGGAGTTAAATGTTGACAAATATGTTCCTGTAAAATGGGCAACCAAGGTTGTTAAAGTATCATCGGAATATTCCAAAGACGATAAATCAGCCGGTCAAGCCTTGGGAAGACCAAATGCAATAACTGCTTGTGGATTTTCGAAATATGCATGGGCTGTTAAAGAAAAAAACGGAGAGGAAAGTTCTGATGCTGCAAATATAATTGTAAGTTTTTCTAGTCCTATGTTAATTCAGCAAATTGCAATAGCTGAAAGTTTTAATCCCGGAGCAATTTCAGAAGTAATAATTCATGGTATTAACAAAGAAAAACAAACGGTTTACACTGCTGAGCCCAAAGCTGTTAGTCAGAAATGCCGTATGCTTAATATTTTTATGGAACGGCCAAGCGATTTTATGGTAGATAAAGTTGAAATAAAGCTAGAGCCGGGAAAGGTACCGGGTTGGAATCAGATAGATGCAATAGGAATTTCCGATGTAAAGGACAGTGTTAAAGTGAAGATAAATAATATTCCAAATTTAAAATTCGACACAAAACCTGAGAGATTAAGCGAAAGTATTAATACCATTTACGATGAAGATGCCCCAATGATTTCCCCGGACGGTAAAACAATTTATTTTGTTAGAAAAAACCACCCCGACAATGCAGGAGGTTATCAGGACAGGGACGATATCTGGTACTCTAAACTTGACCACAACGGAATGTGGACTCCTGCGCGTAACAGTGGAGCCCCATTAAACAACAAGCACAACAACTTTGTACAATCTATTACCCCCGACGGCAACACCTTATTGCTTGCCAATTTGTATATAAAAGACGGAACAACAGCCGATGGAGTCTCAATAACTTACAGAACACGTGAAGGATGGGCATTTCCTGAAAAACAAATAATTGACGGCTATTTGAATTTAAGTAAATATGCCAATTACTATCTTTCGAATGACGGAAGAGTATTGTTACTTGCAATTGAAGGAAAGGATTCTTATGGGAAACTGGATTTATATGTAAGTTTTATGGAAGAAGAAAACAAATGGAGTAAACCAAAGAATATTGGAGAAAGCATTAACACTCCACAAAACGATTTTTCTCCATTTTTAGCAGCCGATGGAGTAACCCTATATTTTAGTTCAGAGGGATATCCGGGTTATGGAGATGCAGATATTTTCGTAACTACCAGACTTGATGAAACATGGGAAAACTGGAGTGAGCCTCAGAATCTTGGAAACGTTGTTAACACGCCCGGTTCCGATTCTAAGTACAATATTCCTGCATCGGGAGAGTACGCATATTTTGCCTCGGAGCATAATTCTATAGGAAAAAAAGACATATTCCGCATCCAACTTCCAAAAATTGCTAAGCCACAGGCAGTAGTTTTAATTTCCGGAAAAGTAATTAACGAAAGAACCAACAAGCCTGTTGACGCAAAAATAATAGTAGAGGAACTTCCTGACGGAAAAGAAGTTGCCATAGCTAGAACCGATCCAAACACCGGAGAGTTTAAGATAATATTACCTGCCGGAAAAAACTATGGATTTAGAGCAATAGGCTTGGGCTTTTTCGATTCCAACAAGAACATAGATTTAACTGATGTTGATGAATATATGGAAATAACCGACGAATTTTTACGACTAAATCCGATAGAAGTTGGTCAGGTTGTTCGTTTGAACAACATATTTTTCGAGACAGCCAAAGCCACATTAAAGCCGGAATCGTTTCCGGAATTAGACAGAACAGTGAAGTTTTTGGAAGACAACAAGAATTTGGAGATTGAAATAGCCGGGCATACCGATGATGTTGGAGCCGATGATTATAATATGCGACTTTCAAAAGACAGAGCACAATCGGTAGCCGATTACATAATTTTACATGGAATAGATTCAAGTCGTTTAATAGTAAAAGGTTACGGAGAAACTCGTCCCATAGCCTTCAACCAATCTGAAGAAGGTCGTGCCATGAACCGAAGGGTAGAGTTTAAGGTGTTGAAAAAGTAATGGATGAGGTTGGGGATGTTTGGGGAGTATAGGTTTGGGTTCCAAGGCCAGGAAGCGGAAAACGAACTCACAGGCCAAACAGGTAGCCACTCGTTCTTTAAGTATAGGATATCTGATAATAGAATTGGAAGGTTTTTT
>JAFGXD010000117.1 GCA_016936815.1 Bacteroidales bacterium | reverse complement strand
ATTCTATGCAAGTCCTTCCAAAAATCACATTAATATTAAATTAGGGACTCTCTATAAGTCTCTGGAGCAATATGATAAAGCCATAGAGATATATAATGAAATTTTCATTAATGAAGAACAGAAATATGAGCCTTTAAAAAATATAGGAATACTTAGTTATTTAAAAGGGAATCCAGATTCTTGCATAATATTTTTAGACAAAGCAATTAATTATTCCCTTAGTGAAAACAAAAACCAACACACAAAAGATTACGAATTATTCTATTATAAAGCTTTGTCTTATTATAAAAACAATAATCTCATTAAAGCCCTAACCGAATTACAAACTGCAAGAAATATAATAACAAAAGATGTTTATGAAGAAACCTTCAATTCATGGCTTTCAGAATATTCAACTTCTGAAAATAATGATTCCATTATTAATACTAATAATGCTATTATTGAAATAATTAACAATCAAAAAAAACAACAGGAAAAACTAAAAAGAGATTTTGATCAAATTTATCATACAAAACTAAATAATTTGATAAAAATTTATAAATCAAAACAATTTATCGAGGCTTTAAAGTTTGCTAATCTTTTAATTTCTAATTACCCTTCTTCATTTGAGGGCTATTATTGGCTTTCACTTATTCATTTTAAAAATTCTGATTTATCAGAAGCTCTTGAGAACATTAACAAATCTTTACAATATTCTGCAAATAATGATTCCCTTTTTTATACTAAAGGATTTATTTTAATGGCACTCCAAAATGATATTGAGGCATTACAAAATTTTAATCAAGCTATTAATATTAATCCTAAAATTGTTGATTACTATTTATCAAGAGGTGATTTATTTATTCATTTATCAAGGTATTCTGACGCCTTGTCTGATTTCAATATAATTTTGCAAATTAACCCTGATCAAGCAGATGCCTTATGTAACATAGGATATATCTATAGTTTGCAAAAGAAACATGCTTTATCAATTGATTACTTAACAAGAGTAATCTACAATTATCCTGATATTTCAAAAGCTTATTTTTTTAGAGGATTGGCTTATTATAATAATCAAAATTACACAAATGCAAAATCAGACTTTTCTATTGTAATTGAACAAAAAACCTTAAGCTTGAAGTATTTAGAACTAGCCTACCTTAAAAGGGGTTTCTGCTATTATTATAATGATAATTACCGTCTTGCGATAAGTGATTTTTCAAAAGCTATATATTATGATAAAAGGAACCTAAATGCAATTTTATATAGAGGAATTTCATATTTCATGATTGGAAATCACGATAAAGCTTGGAATGATTTCGATTCTTATATTTCTTATAATTCAAGAAATTCTAAACCATATTACTATATTGGAGTAATGGCTTTTGAACGAAAGAATTACAAAACTGCTATTACATATTTCACAAAAGCAATAAACTTAAACGACTCATTTGCAGAAGCCTATTATTATCGAGGAATGGCTTATCATAATAAAAATCTAAACGACCTAATCTCAGATGATTATTGCTACGAAGCTTGCAGAGACTGGAGAAATGCTAAAATTAGAGGAAGTAAAGAAGCTGGGAAATTAATAACTAAACACTGTAACTAATCATTTATAGTACACGATAAAAATTAATGAATTCTATCTTAATACAAGATAAAACCTTTTGCGTTATTAGAAACTGTTTAATAGATAAGGTTTTAGGAATTTTAAACGACTAATCTTGTAAGGATTAACGTCGTTACTACATCACAAGGCTCTTATTCGTGTATTCGTGGCCATTTTCTGTGTTTCTTTTTCTTGGCTAATATAACATTTATGTCCTACCTACGGCACTTTTAATTAACAAATTTGTAATAAAGCCTCCATCTACCCCTGCAAAAGCAGCCGACATTCCCACAATTGGATTTCAAATCTTTTTGTCATTTTTTCATTTTTTTTAAATTAATAAAACATTGCAAATATATATCAATTTACATAAGTGCAAGTATTTAGAAAAGACGATTAATTTTTATTAGCATGTGGTTTCTAATTGTTGTTTGAAAAAATACTGTTTTCAAAAAAACTAATCCAATCATCAATAAAATTCTCCAAACGTAAAAATCTAATTTCTAATTAATCGGCTTTGTTTGTTATTTAAACAATATTTCTACTTTTGTAATGACTGAAAATATTAACTAACATTTATTAAAATGGCAGGCGGAATTACTGATATTTCAAATACTAAAATTAACAATACAGCACAGGGTACAAATTATCCGGCATTAACTATTTTGGTAACGGTTTTCTTTTTTTGGGGCTTTATTGCCGCTGGAAATTCTGTTTTTATTCCTTTTTGCAAGCATTACTTTAGTTTAGATCAGTTTCAATCGCAGTTAATAGACTTTGCTTTTTATCTTGCCTATTATCTGGGTGCTCTTGCTCTCTTTGCTTATGGAGCCTTTGGAAGAGGAGATTTGGTTGCAAAATTAGGCTACAAAAAATCTATTGTTTATGGATTGTTATTTTCGGCTCTGGGAGCTGCTTTTATGATTTTTGCCGTAGAAATAAACGCTTTCGAAGGAATGTTATTGGGCTTGTTTATTGTTGCTTTGGGTTTTTCTTTACAACAAACTGCTGCCAATCCTTTTGCTATTTCTTTAGGAAACCCTGCTACCGGAGCAGCAAGAATTAACCTTGGAGGTGGAATAAATTCTTTTGGAACTGCTATAGGACCAATTATTGTCGCTATTGCACTTTTCGGTTCTACTCAGGCAATAACCGACGATAAAATTGCAGCTTTGGGCTTAGATAAAGTTGTTATTCTTTATACAGCAGTTGGTTTGCTTTTTCTTTCAGCAGCAGCTTTATTTTATTTTTCAAAGAAAGTGCCATCGGGAATTTACACCGAAAAAACGGAAAAATCCCAAAAGGCCTTTTATGCTTTGCTAATAATGACCATTCTGCTTATTGTAATGTTTGCACCGGTTTTTCATTCCTATACCTTAAATATTGCAGACTATACAAAAGAATCTTTGGAAACATATAGGCTTGGCTGGTTATTTGGCGCATTGGCTGTGGTTGTAATTTCTTTGCTGGTAATAAAAAACAAAGCAAAGAAAAATCCTTCCGGATGGGGTGCCATGCAATATCCTCAGTTGGTTTTAGGAATGTTGGCAATATTTGTTTATGTTGGAGTTGAAGTTGCCATTGTTAGCAATTTTGGTGAATTATTGCACAAACCGGCTTTTGGCGGATACAAAGCTAGCGAAGTTGCTCCTTTTATTTCTATGTACTGGGGAAGTCTTATGATTGGCAGATGGACCGGCTCTATTGCAGCTTTCAACTTTAAACCTACTTTAAGAAAGTTGTTAATGATTATTGTTCCTTTAGTGGCTTTTGGAGTAGTTTTGGGGGTAAATGCACTTTCCCAATACGATATTAGACCTTTATTATATTATGTAGTTCTGGTATTGGTTCAAATTGCTGCTTTTTTCTACACCAAAAACAAGCCTGCAAAATCTCTTCTTGTTTTCGGCATTTTAGGAATAATAATGATGCTGATTGGTATTTTTACAACAGGTGATGTTGCTATTTATGCTTTTATGTCGGGAGGTTTGTTCTGTAGCATTATGTGGCCTGCAATTTTTAATCTTTCGCTTGCAGGTTTAGGAAAATATACAACTCAGGGCTCTGCCTTTTTGGTTATGATGATATTGGGCGGTGCAGTTTTGCCTCCAATGCAAGGAAAAATTGCCGATTACCTGCAATCTATAAGCTCAATAGAGGGTTTTGGAATTCATAATTCTTATTGGTTGGCTGTTGCAGCTTTTGGCTACTTGGCTTTCTTCGCCTACTACGTAAACAAACTGTTAAAGAAGCAAGGAATAGATTACGACAGTGCTGCTTAAAAAAATCTTTGCCGCACTTAGCTTTTCTTTATGCCTGTTGTTAAAACTTTAAACTCAACACGCATATTCATCTCTCGTCCTTCTTCACTCATATTAAAACCTATTGGCTGTTCTTGTCCGTAGCCCTTAACCAAAATTCTGTCAGATTTTATTCCTTTCGAAATAAGATAGTCGGCAACCTTCTGTGCTCTTTCCAAAGATAACTTTTTATCGTCATCGGCCTTGCCCTGATTGTCGGTATGACCTGCCAGCTCAAGAGTTAGTTTCTTATTTATTTTGAGAAATTCTACAAATCTGTCTAACTCCGGATACGACTCTTTAAGCAAAACTGATGTTCTTCCCTCAAAAAACAAATTATTAAGTCGAACAACCTGATCTTCTTCAATAGGAGCAAGATAGAGATTTTGCTCATCAATTTCTTTATATTCGGTTAAATCTGATACATCCAGATTTTTTGTAACACTGTAGTAACCTTCCGCAATTGCGTAGTATCCGTATTTTTTTCCATAAGGTAAAATAATTTTGTATTCACCGTTTAGAGGATTGGATCGTTGAATTCCTGCTTCCTGACCTTCCGGTAATATCTCGTAAATTATTTTAGCCTGAACCGGCTGCATATTCCTTTCGTTAACAGCTTTCCCTGAAATTAAGACAACAGGCTTAACGGCCTGTGACCAGGAAAATGAAACAAGGCAAATAAAAATAACAGTTAATCTTGTTTTCATTTCAATTTAAATAATGAATATAATATTTCACAAAACAGAGTTTAGTAAAAGTACAGCATTTTTTTTAAAATCAGAAATTTGATAAAAAAACTTGAATTGCATGAGGTTTTTATAGCTACATTTGTAAACTTTTTTCAAAAATTACATGAGCGACCAACAGGAAAAGCTAGTAAGAGGTCTAAAGCCTTGGAAAATATTACTGCCAATAGGATTGGGGCTTGCTGTGGTGATTTACATGTTTTGGAAAGAATTCGATGCGAAAGCTTTTTCCTCACTAATTTTCACAATAAGCACACTAGGTTGGCTTGGTTTAGCCATTTTTATGATGCTTTGGAGAGATGCCGGCTATTTAATTCGATTGCGGGTTTTATCGGAAGGAAAACTTTCCTGGGCAAAAATTTTACGTATTGTTTTTTTGTGGGAATTTGCTTCATCGGTAACGCCATCGGCTGTTGGAGGCACTACTGTTGCTGTTATTTTTATTCATAAAGAAGGACTATCGGTTGGCAGAAGTACTGCAATTGTTATGGCCACCTCGTTTTTAGACGAATTGTTTTTTATTTTAATGTTTCCTGCTCTGGTTTTACTTGTTAATGCACAGGAATTATTTATGATTGAACCTGGTGACTCGCTTTGGACAAATAACTTTCTTTATTTTGCATTAGTTGGATACTCCATAAAAATAGGTTGGATGGTTTTTATGGGATATGGTTTGTTTATTAACCCCCATTTCGTTAAGAGGGTTGTGGTTTTTATTTTCAGACTTAAATTCTTAAGAAAATGGAAAAGCGGTGCAATTAAAGCCGGCAACGATATTGTTATGGCTAGTAGCGATTTAAAGAAAAAGCCAATTGGTTTTTGGCTTAAAGCATTTTTTGCAACAGCTCTTTCGTGGATTGGAAGATACTGGGTGTTTAATTTTCTATTGCTTGCTCTGTTGGTTAGCTCTCCCGGATCAATTGGAGATGGATTATTAAGCTTTTCCGACCATATTATGGTTTTTTCTAAGCAACTGGTAATGTGGATAATGATGCTTGTTAGTCCTACCCCAGGAGCAAGCGGTTTTGCCGAATGGATTTTTGCAGAATTTCTGGGAAGTTTTATTCCCGTTGCCGGACTTATTGGGGCTATGGCTCTTTCTTGGCGATTAATTACTTACTACCCTTATCTTATTATTGGCATCTTAATTTTGCCAAAATGGATTAATAGAGTTTTTACTAAAAAGACGAATTTGTAATTACTTTCAATCTTACCTTAATAAGGTGAAATACCCTGCCCTTTCGTGTCGTTTATTATCTTTTCCATGATAAATTACCAGCCATGTATAAACTCCGGAAGGTGCAAATTTGTTATCTTTCACCCTACCATTCCAGCCTGAAAGTTCCGGTAATTCGGAGTAATATTCGTTTGTTGAAAAGATTAATTCGCCCCATCTGTCGTAAATTGCAAAAAAGTAATCTTCAGAAGTTATTTCTGTACCCCAAACAAAAAATTTATCGTTTACCGCATCGTTATTCGGACTAAAGGCTGTTGGTGCGTAAAAAGTAAATTCATCTCTAATAAAAATTTCTACCAAGACTGTATCTACACAACCGTAATAAGAAACGGTAATTAATTGTACATCGTAGAAACCTGCTTGGTTGAAAGAGTGCAAAGGGTTTTCAATGCTTGAAGAATCTCCATCGCCAAATGTCCAGTAATTTAAGTAGTTATGTGTTGAAAGGTTTTCAAAGAAGATATCTGGTTTTAAAATTGAGGTTGTATGCGGATCGGGAAGAAAATCAGCAACAGGAAGAGGATACACTTCAATCATCTGACTTCTGGAAGCTGTATTGCTGCAACCATATTCGTTGGTTAGGGTAAGTGAAACATCGTAGATACCTGAATTTTCGTAAACATGAACCGGATTAGGAATAAAGTCTGTATTAAAACTTCCGGGGTCGCCAAAATTCCATGAATAAGTTACATTTGCGCTTCCTGAAATTTCAGTAAAAAACACTTCCAAAGGCTCACAACCATTAAGTCTATTCGATAAAAAGGCTACTTCGGGACGAGGAAGTACAACAAAATTTGCTTCATCGCTAACCATTGGTGTGTTACAATTATCTTCCATTAAAACCATGAATTCTCCGGGACCTTCAGGCACAAAAGAATATGGAAATGAAATAGGTTCGTTATCGTATAAAAATGAATAAGGACCACCGTTTCCTCCACCAAAATTTGCATTTACAACAACAGGATCGCCTATACACACCGAGTCGTCTAATAAACTTATTTCCAAATACAAAGAATCGTAAAGCAAGACTTGAGTTGTTGATGTATTGCCCAAACAACCGTTGCTATCGGTAATACTAACGGTATAATTTGTGGGAACCCCGGGAGAAACCTGAATTGTATTTTGAGTTTGACCAAAATTCCACTGATAAAAATATGGATAGGTGCCGCCCGTTCCTGCAGCATTAATTGTAACTGTATCGTCTATGCATATTCTAATTAATGGAGGAGTAACAACCATAAGCTCCCCGGGCTGAACTACAAAATATGTTCCAGTGTTAGTGCAGCCGTTGTTATCGGTTATTGTAACTGTATAAGAACCGGCATTTATTCCTGCAATATCTTGCGATTGAGCACCATTTGACCAGTTAAAATTATATCCCGGAGTTCCACCCGATACGCTTAAATTTATAGCCCCACTTCCTACACCAAAGCAAATTAGGTCGGTTATTTCCGGAACAATTACAATTTCTGTTGTA
Organism: Bacteroidales bacterium; assembly: GCA_016936815.1. GTDB lineage: Bacteria > Bacteroidota > Bacteroidia > Bacteroidales > GWF2-38-335 > GWF2-38-335. The sequence continues at coordinate 15,343 of JAFGXD010000117.1, read as the reverse complement.
AGGTCGTAAATTTCTATTGATTCAACTGCTGCACAATTGTTTGCATCTAGAACGGTTACAGTATAGATTCCCGAATAAAGATTATTAAGATTTGAGTTTGTTTGACCGCTGCTCCACTGGTATGAGTAAGGGGGAGTTCCTCCGGTTGTAATTTGAGAAATAGAACCATCGTGGTATCCAAAACATTGAATATCAGTACCGGTTAAAGAAGTTTCAAGAGCAGCATCCGGTGCGTCGATTGTAACAGAAGCGGAATTTGTGCAGCCATTGTTGTCGCTTATAGAAACAGAATAAGTTCCCGGCAAAAGGTTGGAAATATCCTCGTTTGTGTTTCCATTATTCCATTCGTAGGAATAGGGTAAAACACCGCCATTTACCGTTAAATCTATTCCTCCATCGTTTCCTCCAAAGCAGTTTACGTTATCGAATTGAAGGTTAAGAATTATTTCTGCCGGTTGGTTTATTGTAATTTCCAAATCATCTGTACAGCCATCGCTTGCAACAACCGTAACTGTGTAATTTCCTGCTTGCAAACCCGAAATATTCTGAGAGCTTTGTCCGTTGCTCCAAGAATAGCTGAATGGGGGATTTCCTCCGGTTATACTTAGACTAATTGCGCCATTATCATCGCCATAGCAGCTTAAGTGTGTTGGTGTTGCTTCAAGTTCGAATCCCGGTATATTTTCAATAACAACATTTTGGTTTATTTCACATCCGTTAGCATCGGAAAAGGAAAGTAAGTATGAGCCGGGACAAAGATCCGAAGCGTTTGGGGTAGATTGTGGAGGACTGGTGTTCCATGAGTAAGTGTAAGGAGGTGTTCCGCCCGAAACCGATACCTGAGCATTTCCAATACATTGCTCACAAAAATCGCTTGTAGTATCAATTGAGTAAGTAATTTCAGAAGGAACAAAAACATTAAAATTTCCTGATGAAGGTTCGCAACTTTCCATTATTACCTCCAGACTGAAATTGTATGTTTGGTTAGTTGAAGGAAAACTAAGACTTATTGGACCGCCCGTAGATGTATTACCTGAAGCAACTGTTGCAGTTCCAAAATCCCAATTATAAACAACCGAGCCTGTTGCAGCTCCGTTATACTGAACAACCGCCAAATCGTTATGACAAGCCGGTGGAATAATTGAGACAGTTGTTGCAGGAGTTTCGCAGTAACAGTCCATTTCGAAAGGAATATTTCTGGTTGGAGCTAAGTTTCCGCAAATATCGGCAACCGATCCGGCTAGACTTGCATTAAGAGTTAGAGTATAAGTTCCCGAGTAAGTAATTGCAGGAGAAAAACTTATTGTATAAGTTGAACCAAATTCGGAACCACTGGCACAATCGGGTGAATTTAGACCGGTAATAGTAAAAGGGCCTCCGGGTCCGCTTAGAACAAAGTCGGCAGCACTAACTGTTTCGCAATAAACTAATTCACTAAAATGGAAAGTAAGGCTAGTTGCCTCGCAAGCAGGTTGATTAACAGCAATAAGTTCCGGAGGAATATCATCAAAAATTACAGCAGTAGATCCCGAAAAATCGATATCGTATCCGTAATTAGATCCGGACCAGTTAGAAACATAAAGAACATATGTACTTCCGGCAGTTACCGGTATATCTGAATTCCACTGATTCCATGAGCCAACTCCCGGGCCGTGGCAATTACCCGAACTTGCAGCATTGGAAGAGTTTGCGCCGGTAGGGCCATGATTTACAGGGGGACTACTTCCGTCGTTTCCCGCTGTATTAGAGCTAACAACAATACTGGTTGGGTTAGTTGTAATAACAGAACAGTCGGAATTAGTAAGGTTAAAAACAGCCCAATCGTAATCGTCGTAACTATTATGTGGCGTTAAAGCAAAACGAAAAACTCCATTTGTTTGAGCGGAAAAAATATACCATACTCCGTTATCTTCAAGAGGAATACAGCCTGCAGGGGCAACACCAATTTCATCCTGATAAGTTCCATTTCCTGAATAAGCGTAAGGGTCGGGTTCCACATAATAGCTCTGGCAAATTGGAATAGCACCAAGGCAATCTTGCACGGTAGGTTCCGGAGGCTCAATACCGCAGTCGATTGTAGCTACCCAGCCGGCCTGATTAATAGAGCCATCTGATTGAAAAACTACTGTAATGCAGGTATTTGTTGACACAGCGTTTACTCCAGAGTATGAACCGGAAAATGGACTTCCGGGTACTTGAGGGTAGGAGCTGTTAGGGCCGTCGTAAATGTAAATATTATCGAAGCCTGATTCGACTGTAATACTGGAAAAAATAAGTCCAATATTTTCTCCTGTTCCTGAGCAAAAAGTAACTGAGTAGTTTTCACTGCCATTATATGAGCCGCCACTACCACCCGAGTCGTAAAATGTACCCGAACAGGTAGTTACAGTTTGTCCGTTATAGGCATTAATTTGATATACCTGAGTAAACGAAACTAAACTTATGAATATCAGCAATATGGTTGTTAAAATTTTCACTAAATACAGGACTCATTTTTTGCAAAAAAGTTGCCAAATGGCTTTAGTTTTTTTACAAATATAGTACCAATTATTTCACTTTACCTTAAATTGCTTTTGAAAATAAATTTACAAAAACTGCAAATATGAAATATAAATAAGAAAGCTGAGATAATAGAGCCAATTATTAACGAATAATCTGAATTTTTTCCTTAAAGATTGTTTTATCAGATTGTAAAATAATAATATAATAGCCCGGTTTCAGTCCTGCTAATTCTATTTGGGTATCTCCTTTTACAATTTTTCTTTCATATATTTTTTTCCCTGGTAAATCCATTATTACAATATTGAATATTCTATTATCTAATATTTCAATATTTACAAAATTATTAGCCGGATTAGGAAATAATTTGTAATAACTACCTTTATTATAATAATTTTGTTTGATGGCGTTATTTGTTAAATTATAATCGCAAACATCACCGGCTTGTCCATCTACCATAATAAAATAATTATTCCCCGGAATAAGTCCCGTTGCCACCATTGTAAAATCAGTCATTAACCCCGTGTTTTCACAATTTGAAACCGATGAGAAATTGTAGCAATCGAAACTCTCATAAATTTCCATTTGAATTCCATCTCCATAAGAACAATTTGAAACTGAAACATAAAATTCTAAAACAGTATCACTAGCAGTAAATTCAAACCAGGAGTTGTTTTCAATGCTTCCACAAAAAACATTACCTAATGGAGATTGATCTTCATCAATTGTATCACTTGCACTTACGTGATCTGTATATGAGGCAAGGGTAGTTCCGAAAACACTATCTATTGATGAAATGTATGTGGCTGTGCTGCAAAAATCACCAGCAAACTGAGAGAAGCCTAAATTACCGTATATTAATACAATAATGATTAAGAAGATTTTTTTCATAGTTTTTCGATTTAAATAAAATTTAATTTCTCCCCAATTCAAAATCTTAAGAAAAATAAAGATATAACATAGAAATGAAAAATGCAAGAAATTTAGAAAAAATATCTACTTAAACCTCATTAAATCAGTTTTATAAAACATCCATTGTGGAGTGATTAGGCTGGTTTCAAATTCGCTTTCGTACCATGGCGACAATGAGTAATTTTTTTGGTTAACCAAAATATGTATTTCTTGAGCCGGCATAAAACTCTGTGCAATCATAAAAATTCTCTTCCCATTTTCTTTATTTACAGCTACATCCACAACAATTACTGCGTGTCCGTATGGAGAACCTTTCTGAATAAAAACATCGCCGGGCCTAATAGAATCGAGTAATTCCGTTTTCATTTCGTCTTTTAAGGAAGAGGTATTAGCATAGGCAAAAATATAATCCATATATTTTCTAAACTTTTGATATGAAAAGTCGTTTTTGACGTATTCGGTGTAATATCTTGGTTTCCCATCGCTTAAAAAATTAAAGTGAATTTCTTTATATCTTTTTTGATTCCATAAATACTCGGCTCTTAACCTCATTACTGCATCTGCGCACTGTTGTAAGTCTCTATTGCCGGCATCCATTTTTATTATGGCAAAATGTATATGCTGATCAGATTTAGCATTTCCATCGAAATAGTGAACTATATTATTTTCTGTTTTCAGTTCAATATTGCGTAAATATTGTCCGAAAGAATTAGTATCTACTTTAAGTCTTGAAAAGCCTTCAGGTACGGGTATTTCGCCAATAGTTTTGTACCAGACTTCATTTTGAGGTCTAATATTAAGTTCGTAATTTATTTTTGTTTTATTAGGTTGAACAACAGTATCAGATTTTCCAATATTTGAATTCTGACCGGAACCCGAACATCCAAAAAATAAAAAAGTAATAAAAAGAAAAATGCAGGTAGAAAAACCCTTTAGACTATTTCGTAAATAGTTCGTCGAGATTAAAAATAATCGGTTCGAATTCATAAGCATTCATTTTTAAATTATAAACAGACAATTTAAAAACGCTTTTTTCGGGAACAAATTGCATAAAATGAATATTCGGCGTTTCGTTAACTGATTTGTCTCGCATTATTTTCCAGCTTTTATCTGCTGAAATTTTTTCTCCTTTCCCAATAGATTTAGAAACAGCAAGATATCTTTTGCAATAATTTCTTTTGTTATTTCTTTTTACCGATCCATTAGCAGCATAAAGATTTTTACCTTCCAAACCATCTTCAAAATTTATGTCTCTAAAAGAAAAATGAGGCTTTCCGGGGGTTATTTCAGCCACTAATCCAATTAGGCTGTCGTTTTCTTCTGTTGAATTAGCTGTGGCAACTACAATATAGCCATCAACATAACCGTGCTCATTTTTAAGCAACTGATGTTTTACATCCAAAACATTGTTTTTGCCATCGTTGTTTGGGTCTTTTTTTTCGATACCTGATCTAAGAGAAAACCAAATTGGTTCGTATTTTATCCCAACTTTTGTGGTTCCCTGAAGAGGGTCGGTTAAATCGTGTTGAAATACGCAAACTCCATTTTTGTTACATCCTGAAAGCACCGACATTTGTCCTGCAAAACCAACTGAAAGCCATGGTTGTTCATCGGTTTCGGAAGGAATATGAACAACTACAACCTGATTATTAACCAAAGGCTCGTAAGGTTGCCAATCTAAATGTCGAGTAATAACAGTTTGCCCATTTTCTAAAGTGTTCTCTGTTGCTTTTCCCCACGAAACAAGTGTACTACAGCCACTTAAAAAAGACCCCCTATTTAACCCCATTACATCAAGGAAGGAGTTTGCAACAAGAATATCTACAAAGTCCATTTTAAAAATATCCACACCCTTATCGGTCATTCCCTTAATTATTGCCTTGGCTTCTTCAATGTATTCTTCATCTACCTGAAGATGAGACTTTTCGAGCAGAATATTTCTAACAAACTCGTAATGAGCACTAAAAGATGGTTTAATAAATTTTTCATGGACTTCAAGTATTTTATCAGAAAGAAGGTATCCGTAAGCATATCCTCTTTCCTGATGAGTTCCCCAAATTTTTATTAAAGTTAGGTTACCGTGTTCAGTAACAATTTTTCCATTAACCTTCTGTCCATAAAGATTAATAAAAATAAAAAAAGATAGTATGCAAACGATAAATTTCAATGCAATAAATTAAAAATAATAGACCATTGACTAAAAATCAAGGTGTTACAAAACAAATCCAAATCCGCAGATTTAATGATAAAAATATGAAAAAAAAACATTCTGTACAAGACCTTTGGTATTGATTGAACAGAATAAATTTCGATAATAAAAGAGTGAATTTTTAACAGGTGTACTTATGGAATCATAATAATTGTAAAATCACTTTCATTTTTTCTGAAAATTTGAAGTGTTTTAGTACTTTTAGGCACTTTTATTTTAACTTTTTTCGTTTAATAACTTTAAAAATGATTTTTTTTAAAACAGAAACTTACAATATGATTAAAAAAATTGCATTATTACTAATTCCATTGCTATTTTCTTCTTGTGTAACTATAAAGGAAGTAAATGTTGGTAAAATTCAGGGATTAAAGGTTGAAGAAGTAACAAAGGAAAGTGTGAAACTTGAATTTCAGATTCCCATAGAAAACAAAAACAACTTTAAGATAAAAATTAAAGATGTTGATTTAAAAATTGATGTAAACAGAGTTAGTCTGGGCGAGGTAAAAAAAATAAAGAAAATTGTTATTCCTGCTAATTCAAACGAAATTCATAACTTTCATATAGAAGCCAAGGTTTCTAATCTTCTAATGGGTTCTTTAGCCATGATTGGCTCTATGCTTGGTGGCAAAGCAAATGTTAAAGTAAATGGCCATATTAAGGCTAAAGCTTTTTTTGTAACAAAAAAGATAAAAATTGAAGAGAATAATCCTGTTAAACTTTTTAACAAGAAAAAAGACCATTAATGAAGAAAATACTTGTCCCAATTGATTTTTCAAACGATTCAATAAATGCATTCGAGCATGCAATTGTTCATGCCGAGAACATTAATGCAAAAATTCGTCTTATAAATATTTGTAAGAACAGAAAGATATCTCTGCCAAGTAATTTTTTAGGCTTAGATGAAAATCAAACTCTTGATGTAGAAGAATATTTTGAGGCTCTGTTAAAGTATTATGAATCAAAAACTTCTTGTTCTATTGAATATCTTGTAAGAGAAGGAAAAGTTTACAAAGAAATAACCGATCAGGCTGGTATAGATAATACCTATTTGATTGTTATGGGAACTCACGGAATTTCAGGTTTCGAAGAACTTTTTATGGGTTCAAATGCCTTTAGAGTGGTTACAAATTCACCTTGTCCTGTTATTACAATAAGAAACGGTTATTTACGAAAAGGCATTTCAAAAATTATTGTACCAATTGATATAACTAAAGAAACCAGATTAAAAGTGCCTTTTGTTGCAGAACTTGCAAGCTTTTACAACGCTGAAGTACATGTTGCTGCAATTAGCGAAACTGAAAGAAAAAGAATAATTGAAAAAACCGAACAGTATTCAATGCAGGTTTGCGATTATCTAGCCAAAAGGGATTTGAATTTTGTTCAAACTACCTTGTTTGGTTCGAATATTACAGATATGACTATTGAGTATGCTATAAGCGTAAAATCGGAGCTTATTGCAATTATGACAGAACAACCAAAAAATGCAAAGAATTTGTTTATGGGACCTTACGCACAACAAATGGTTAACCATTCTCCTATTCCTGTTCTTAGTTTAAATGCAAATAATTTTTAACTTTGCATGATATTTGAAAACTAGAAAAGCATGAAAGCAATTGGACTTATATTTATAATATGTAATTTATCTCTTCTGTCTTATTCGCAGGATGTTACAAAAAACGACATTTTCAACAGTTTAGAAAAATCGGCTGTAAGCGGTGCAAAAATTACAATTACTCAAGATTATGCTGTTAAAAGCCTTGTTCGTAAGCATGTAGAATCCAATATTAAACTTCCTCCCAAAGGGTACAGAATTGTAATTTTTTCCGGATCGGGAGCTCAATCGGAGTCTAAAGCCAATCAGGTTAGAACTCAATTTAAGGCAAGATTCTATAAAACTGAGGCTTATACAAAATATCACGAGCCAAATTTTAGAGTTCATGTTGGCGATTTTAGAAATAAAAGTGAAGCACTAAAAGTTTACAAAGAAGTAAAAAAATATTATTCTTCTGCTTATATAATTGAGGATAGAATTGAGTTTCCCGATTTATAAAAAGCAAACTTTCGTATATAAATTGATGCTTACTGAAAATATTTGCAAAAAATAGAAAGTTATGATTAAAGTAAAACATTTTGTGTTCAACGATTTTCAGGAAAATACATATATTTTATCAGATGAAACGGGTGAATGTGTAATAATAGATTGTGGTTGTTTATATGAAGATGAAGAACAAAAACTAATATCTTATATTGTTGACAAGGATCTTAAGCCTGTGAAACTTTTAAATACCCATTGCCACATTGATCATGTAATGGGGAATTCTTTTATTAAACAGGAGTACAGAATTGAGTATTTGGCTCATGAAGCAGATAGGTTTCTAATTGAATCGGCAGTGCAACATGGAGCAGTTTATGGTTTTGATGTTGAACAACCTCCATTTCCAAATGGATATTTAATTGATGGCGATATTGTAAAATTCGGCAATTCTGAATTACAGGTTTTTTCAGTTCCGGGTCATTCTCCGGGTTCTATTGTTTTTTACAATAAGGCAAATGCTTTTGTACTTGTTGGAGATGTACTATTTGCCGGAAGTATTGGTAGAACAGACCTTCCGGGCGGCAACACTAACCAGCTTATTACTGCAATTCAAGAGAAACTATTTACTCTTCCTGACGAAACTTTAGTATATTCCGGTCATGGACCTACAACTACAATTGGTGAAGAAAAGAGAACAAATCCTTTTTTCTAATCAATTTTTTCCGCCTGCCACTTCCCATTTTTAATTACCCACAAATACTTGAAACCTATAGCTTTAAGTTTTAAAATAGTTATTTTAAATTCACCAAGCAATTCAGTAGGACTATGTGCATCTGCATTAAGACATATTCTATTATTGTTTTCTTTCATAAACTTAAGCAAATTGTACGATGGGTAAGGTTCAGACGTATAACCTTTATACATTCCTCGGGTGTTAACTTCCACAATTATTTCCTTTTCTTTGGCTACAATCGCTATTTCTTGCATGTATTTATTAAACCAGTTTTCATTCTCAATATCAGTAACAAGTCTGGAAAGATATAGTTTTATCTTGTCGAAATGACCCAAAATATCTGGATTGTGGTTTTTAATCATTTCCAAACTGCAAGCGGTATAACTCTCAACAAGAGGTTTGGCTTCAGAATCAAAATAAGTAACAAAACCTTTTTCAAAATTTTCGAATTTCCCATCTATTTCAAATATTTGTCCTTTGTTTTTAATAAAATGAATTGATCCTATTACAAAATCGAGTTTATGTTTTTTCAAAGTCTCTATAGGACTGCTAACATCTTCAATATAATCGACTTCAAGGCCGGAATATATTTCAATTTCGTTTTTATACTTATTCTTTAGAAAATGGATTTCGTTCAGGTATTTTTTTAGTTCATCTTCCTTAATGCACCATTCATTTTGAAAAGGGAGTGGTGAATGACCTGAAAACCCCAGTGATTTAATTCCCAGACGAATAGCCTCAAGAACATATTCTTCAGGTGGTTTTTTACCATCATCGTAGGCTGAATGTGTATGGAAATTATAAAAGTGCATGTTCTAATTTTTGAGAATTTGGTTTAAATCAATATCATCCTCTATTTTTTTCTTATCTAAACCCAGTTTTATAGATTTTTCAAGAGCAGTTTTTGCTGAAAGTTCATCTTTTTTCAATATAAAAAATTTAGCTTTATAGAAAAAGACATCAGGATTTTCCGGTTCAAGCAACTGATAAATTTCCAGAAAGATTTCTGCTGCTTCAATTTGTTTTGTAGAAATTGCTTTCGAACAATAAGAAAAAGCCAATATTCCAAGATATGCTTTAAGCCTTTTGTTCATTTTTACAACAAAAAAATCTGATTCGAATTTAATGTTCTTTTCAAGTTCTTGAAGGCTTTTTCTCCACCATGTAATATCCTCATTAATAAAGGCTTCTGAAAATTTTTGTTGTTTCTGCATTTCTTCCCCGAAACTTTTTTGAAGCCGGTCGCGGTTTTCCTTAATTTCTTGTAAGGAATTATTTAACATTTCTAATATTTGTTCGAAATCTTTATGGTTTTTAAGAGTTTTAGTTAGCAAATTTAGAAACAAATTACGATAAAATGGATTTGCCTCTTTATATCTGGTTTCAGCAAGCATTTTAAGGAAAATGAAGCTTTCTTCTAATTTTGCGGCATTGTTATTTTTTACGAATAAATTGTCAAGAGAGGCAAAAGCGGCTTCAACACTAGCTTCATCTGGCCATTCATGTTTTCCCTCGAAAACAATAAGATTTGCATTATCAGGATTATAGAATAACATAGCATTAAGCTCCATAAAATTAAAATCTTCATCGCCGGCAATTCCAATCATGTAATTGTTCAATTTTTGATTGGGAGTTTCGAAGCCAGCTCCACAAGCAATAACTGCTTTTATATCATAATTTTGAGAAAGTAATCCTGCTGTTCTTGCTCCCCCGGAGAAACCCATTGCAAAAATTGCTTTGGAGTTAATATTAACCAAATTTTTGGCATCGGAATAAATGCTTGAAACAATTTGATTTACTTCGGGCAAAGAAAGTCCATTTCTTGAATTCTCTGAAGCCATAAGAACAAAACCATATTTGTTGGCAATTTTTCTATACATACTAACTGGATAATGGCCTTTGGCGTGAGGGTCGAAAATTAAAACAACCGGACTTGCTGAATCGCTATTATAGGAAACCGGAAAATATAGAGAATAAGAATAATTGCCGTTGGAAGGGCTTTTTACTCCTCTAATTACAGAATCGACAGGGAATTGTGGGTATGATTTTTTTTCGGTGGAATTATTCACTTTTTCTTTACGATTTTCACCTGCACAATTAGCCAGAATAACAATTGCTGAAAGAATAACAAAAGTAGTTTTCATTTCTAGGGTTTTATTTTTTGACATTAAATTTTCAAGCCTAATACCACAATATCATCAACCTGATCGTAAGATTTTCCGTTAATATCGGGAAATCTTATCCAGTCTTCGAAGGCTTTAATAAGTTGGTTTTTTTGTTCCACCATAGAAAGATTGGCATTTTGCAAAAGAAGCTTCTTAAAAGATTTGTACATAAATTTTTTTCCACCTCTTTCTTTTTCAGGACCTCCAAACTGATCGGCAAAACCATCGGAAAACATAAACAAAAGGTCGTCTTTTTCAAGTTGAATTTCCTGAGTTTCGAATTTGTCCATTTTTTCATAAATAGCTATAGGCATTTTATCAGCCCTTATTTCGTACAAAACGAAGTTGTTTATTTCCAGAGATTTGTATTTTTCTTCCGAAATATTTGGTGGTTGTATAAGAGAATTTCTGATAATATAGAGCGGATTGTTTGCACCTGAAAACTGCAATTTCAAAGTTTTTGAATCAATGCAGCACAAACAAATATCCATTCCATCTTTTTGCTCAAGGCTTTCACCTTTTTGTTGAAGAGCTCTAATAACCTCTTTACGTAAACGACGCAAAATTACACCGGTATGGGTAATATATTCTTTATTAATAATTTCATTAAGAAAGGCTGCACCCAGCATACTCATAAAAGCTCCGGGAACACCATGTCCGGTACAGTCTGCTACAGCAATAACAATTTTTTCTTCAACATTTGTCATCCAGTAAAAATCGCCTGAAACAATATCTTTTGGTCTAAATAAAACAAAATATTCTTTTAGATTTTTGGAAATAAACTCGTTGGATGGTAAAATTGCAGCCTGTATTCTTTTTGCATAGTGAATACTATCTGTCATTTCCTTGTTAATTTCCTCAATATGCTCTTTTTGCTTAGCTAAAACCTCATTTTGAAGCTGAATTTCGTCTCGTTGAGCCTCTATTTCTTCTTTGGCTTGAAGAATTTCTTCGTTTTGTTGTTGAAGCACATCCTTTTTACTCTGAATTTCATCCCTTTGAGCTTCAATTTCTTCTTTTTGGGTTCTTACCTCAATGGTTCTTTCAAGCACTTTCTTTTCAAGTATTTGTTTTTCCTTTTTTAGTTTTCTTTCTCGATATTTAATAAATAGTACAATTAAAAGAATAATAGAACCTGCAACTAAAAGATAAAACCAAGTTGTTTTCCAAAAAGGAGGGGTAATTTTAATAATAATAATGGCCGGAGTTTCGTTCCATATTCCATCGTTGTTAGATCCCATAACTTTAAGAACATAAGTTCCATGAGGCACATTAGTGTAAGTTATAAATCGCCTGTTTCCAATATGATTCCAATCTTTATCGAAGCCTTCAAGTTTGTATTTGTATTGGTTTTTATCTGGAAAGAAGTAGTTCATAGCTACAAATTCAAAAGAAAAAACTTTATCGCTATATGAAAGCTCAATAAATTTCTTTTCCGAAATGCTTGTATCTAATTCAACATCTTTGTTAAATATTTGAAATCGGGTAAAAGCAATTTTTGGTACATGAGGATTATCTTTAATATTTTCGGGATAAAATGCATTAAAACCACCAATTCCACCAAAAAGCAACATCCCATTTTTTGTTTTCAGGAAAGAATTTACGAGAAACTCATTGCTTTGCAGCCCATCTTTCATGTCGTAGTTTCTAAAAGTCTCTATTTTACTATCGAATTTTATTATTCCTTTATTTGTTGAAAGCCAAAGGAACTCATTATTATCTTCTAATATTCCCATAACCACATCGTTTGCCATTCCGTTGTCCTCAGAATAAGATTTGAACTTTCCTGTCTTTGGGTCAAGCTTATTTAATCCTCCTTTGGTTCCTACCCAAATTTGCCCGGCTTTGGTTTTTATTATGGAATAAATTCTATTATTGCTTATTGAAGATGAGTTAGATGAATTTTTATAAATGGTGAATTCCATATTTGAAATATTGAGCATGTTTAATCCACCACCAAAAGTTCCTATCCATAATGTTGTTTCATTCTCAAAAAAGAGATAGGTTATATTGTTATCGCTTAGGCTGTTGGTTTTGTTTGATTCATTTTTTATTACTGTAAATTCCTCTGTTACAGGATTAAAAATATTTAGTCCATCCCCAAAAGTTCCTACCCAAATATTTCCATTACTATCTTCTTCCAAACTCCAAACTCTATTACCTGAAATAGATTTTTTTAAACTATCGGAATGTTTGAAGTGTGTAAAATCGTTTGTCTTTTTATCAAATCTATTTAATCCACCTCCATCTGTAGCAATCCAAAGAGTACCATCTTTCGACTGCATAATATCTCTAACATGGTTATGAGAAATACTTTTGGGATTGTTTGGTTCGTTAGAGTAATGGTAGAATTTATTTTCTTTCAAATCCCATCTGTTAAGGCCACCTTCCACAGTTCCTACCCAAAGATCTCCATTAGAATCTTCAAAAAAGCAACGAATCTGATTAACATTTATACTGTGAGGGTCGAAGGGATTGTTTTTATAAAGAACCCAACCTTCTGTTGCTTTATATGTTTTATTTACACCTCCTAACGAAGTTCCAATCCACAAAATATCAGATTTATCGAAATACAAAGTGAGTACATTATCTACACTGAGGCTATTAAAATTTGTTGGATCGTTTTTGTAAACATGAAAAGTTTTAGAATCTATTATATATCTGAAAACTCCATTTCCTAGACTTCCAATCCAGAGATTATCAGTACCATCGTTAGCTATTGATGTGATTTTTTCATTTATTATTAATTCTTTTTCTAATCTATTATGAATTGTGGTTTCACCTGTATTGAGATTGTAACTTTTTAGTCCATTATCGGTACCATACCATATTGTATTGTTATGAATTAAAATGCAGTTTACTCTTTCTTGTTTCTCATTTTCGTAATAAAGTGGTTTTGCTGTCTTGTTTTCACAATTAATAACGAATATTCCATTTTCTGAAGCTGCATAAACATTTCCATTATGAAAAAGAAGTTGGTTAATTATTAAGTTGTTAAGTTTATTAAAAGAATCAGATTTTATTTTTTTAAACTCTCCTTTCTTAATATCTTCTTTTTGAAAAACATAAATAAAAATACCATTATCAGTACCAAACCAAATTTCGCCGGTTTTTGTTTCGGCAGCGCAAATAAAATTTATTGAATTTAGTGTTTTATTGTTTTTGTCTAAATCTATTCTGGAGAAATTATCCATAAATCGATTATACAAATTTAAACCACCGCTTTTTGTTCCAATAAGTAGATTTTTTTGCGAATCTTCAAATACAAAATTAATATAGTTATCGGAAACAGTATGTGGATTCTCCGGGTCGTTTCTATAAATTGTAATTTCGTAGCCATTATATTTATTAAGACCATCGAGAGTACCAAACCACATAAATCCTCTGTAATCTTGAGTAATTGAATAAACATTACTTTGCGACAAGCCGTCTTCCAGAGATAATTTATCGAATTTAATTCTGGGAGATTGAGATAAACCATTAAATAACAGCAGTGTAACAAATAATATTGCAAATAATTTTTTCAATTATTATTGTTTTTCTTTTGTTTAAAGATATATACAATAGTACAAAAAAATGCTGAAAATACAATAATTGAAAATCAAAAATAATGTCAGAAAGTATTTCTAATTTCTACATAAAACTCTTAAAAACCCCATAAAGTTTATCCCTAACTTCATTAAGCTGAGTTTCTGTCCAGCCAACTTTAACTTGAAATGAAATTAATCTGGAAATTACATCATTTGTTTTTCCTAAATCGAGATTATTGTAATCTTGATGCTTGAACAAACTTACGGGAAGTTTTCCGGGAGATTTAAGATCTTTTAGATGCTGCCAGTTTTTAATGAAATGGAAATTGTTGTTGTACCAATAAGCACCTCCCACACCGGCATTAGCCATTTCGTTGCTAATTCTTAAAGCTGTTGGGGCATCGGGAAGGAGGAATGAAAGAAATGTTGCAGAATCGCCGTTTTCGTCAGGCTGATTGCGGAAACTAATTTCCGGAAATTCCGCCAGAGCAGCTTTTAGAACTTTTTTGTTGTTGCGTTGAATTTTAAGAATTGAATCTATTTTCCTGAATTGAGCCAATCCTACTGCTGCATGAAGCTCCGAAATTCTGAAGTTAAATCCCAAAATAGGATGCTGCTCTGCCCCTCTATTGTCACCAATATGGTCGTGTCCATGGTCGGCCCATTGATGCATAACATCGTATTTTTCTGAACTGTTGGTTATTACAGCTCCACCTTCTCCTGCAGTAATTATTTTGAAGAAATCGAAGGAAAAACTTCCTACCTCTCCAAAAGTTCCTGCCATTTTTCCATCTAAACTTGCAGCCAAAGCTTGTGCAGTATCTTCAATAAGAATAATATTGTGTTGGTCGCAAACTTCTTTAATCTGTTTAATCATTGCCATAGCTCCACACATGTGAACAACAACAACAGCTTTTGTATTAGGAGTAATAGATTTTTTTATTCCTTCAACTGAAAGACAAAGAGTTTCGTCAACTTCCGAAAAAACCGGCACTGCGCCTGCCAATAATACTGCTTCAACTGTTGCAATGTATGTAAATGGAGGAACTATTACTTCATCTCCTGCACCAATGCCACATGAAGCCAAAGCTATTGAAACTGCAGTACTTCCGGATGTGCATAACTGAGCATGTTTAACTCCATGATAAGCAGCAAACTCCTTTTCAAAAGTAGCAGCTTTCCATATTCCTTTTCTCTCTGCATCGTGGTTATAACGGAACAAAATACCTGTTTCCATTACTTCATTCACTTCTTGTCTTT
>JAFGXD010000116.1 GCA_016936815.1 Bacteroidales bacterium | reverse complement strand
GTTATTTTTATTGCTTGTCTTGGATTGTATGGTCTAACGGCCTTTACCATCGAACAAAAAATTAAAGAAATTGGAATTTACAAAGTAATGGGAGCCACTATTCCTGATGTGATGATGATGTTTTCAAAAGGGTATGTATTCTGGATTGTAACTGCCAATATTATTGCTACGCCAATTGCTTACTACGCCATGCACAAATGGCTCGAAAACTTCGCCTACAAAACCAACTTAAGCTGGTGGATTTTTGTACTGGCCGGTTTACTGGCGCTGGGAATTGCATTGTTAACGGTTTCATTCCAATCTTGGAGAGCTGCAACTAAAAACCCTGTTGAAGCCTTACACTATGAGTAAGGCTGAAAACCCGATTGCTCGGAATAGGAAGTTTGAGATATGATTAAAAACAGATAAAAGAAATGTGCCTGAATATTACAAATACCTTTAAAATACAGTTTTATGTCGTTCATTATCCATCTCCTGCATTTCGGCTAAATAATTCGTCATAAGTGATATTATTCTATAATTTCAAAATGATTAATAATAGCTATATCAAATAATTATGAGAACATTAAAAATCTTTCTGCGCGGATTTAAAAAGGATCGTCATTTAAACCTTCTGAATATCTCTTCCATGGCAATTGGTCTAGCTGCTGCAATAATTGTTATTGGTTATGTTTACCAGGAATTTAATTACGATTCAGGATATGAAAACTCTGATCGTGTATACCATGTCTTAACTCAAAACGATAAAAATGAAATATCGGGAGGTGTAACTTACGGGCCAATGGCTCAAAGTTTAAAATCCGATTTCCCCGAAATTAGCGATGCTACACGCGCAAGTTTTTATTGGGGTTATCTGGCTTTTACTGCCGGTGATAATATGTTTAATGAAAATAGCATCATTTTTGCCGACCCAAATTTCTTCACTTTGTTTTCATTTCCTCTGATAGATGGTGATGCAGCAAAATGTCTGGAGGCTCCAAACTCTATTGTGTTATCAGAGAGTGCAGCAAAAAAATATTTTGGCGAAACCGATGTTATTGGCAAACAAATAAAAATTGGGGAGGATAGGCTTTTTAATGTTGAAGGTGTTTTTAAAGACTTTGCAAAAAATTCCAATTTCCGGGGCGATATTATTTTGCCATTGGAGATAATTTCTCAATTAACACAGGTTTGGATTGAACCTTCATGGAATTATCCAACAGATATTCACACTTTTATACTTACTGAAAACCAAATTGATGAGGAAATCATTTCAACAAAAATATCAGATTACCTAACAACACATGTGGAAGAAAATCCTGAAAAACTTTTGCTGCAACCCTTAAAAAATATCCACACAGAATTGAGTACCGGCTGGGGATTAGTATCACCAATAAACAAAAGTTACCTGCTTTTGCTAACAGGCGTTGCCTTTTTAATTCTTGTCATGTCGGCAGTTAACTTTCTTCTGTTGTACATCGGCATGGCTTCAAAAAGAGCATTAAATACAGGTGTAAAAAAAGTATTCGGGGCATCCCGCGCATATTTATTTCGCAATCATCTTAGTGAAGTATTTTCCTTTATCACCATAAGTACAATAATCTCAATAGTAATCGTAATCCTTTACAATTCTATATTAGCAGCAAAAATTTCTTTTCTCCCGGCTTTAGAACGATTCGACGGTACTTTATTATTAATCTTATTGGGAACAGGTACGGGATTTGCTATTCTAACCTCGGTATTCCCAGCAGTTTTTGCTTCGTGCCAGAAAGCTCCGGAAATATACAAGAAAGATGAACAATCGTTACGAAAACAACCACGGATTGTTAATATTTTGGTAACCGGACAATTTGCTATTAGTGTTGCGCTTATTGCTATCACTACACTGTTCTACAAACAGATTGATTTTCTCGAAAAACACAATCCCGGATTTGCCCGGGAAGAGTTGCTGACCATTCCGTTAAACATGCATCTTGGAAGTGGGATTTACAATGAAAATCTGGATGTTTTTTGCGATGAGCTAAAAAAGCAGTCGGGGATTAAAGATGTTACTCTTGCCTTTTCGTCTCCATCAGATATACAAACTTCTGCCGATAATTTCAGGATCGATGGAATGCCCGAGGGTGAAAACGTTAACATGCAATGGAACTCGGTTTACTACGATTATTTTGAAACATTAGGAATAAATATTGTTGACGGGCGTGGCTTTTCACGAGAATTCCAGGGCGACGCTGTAGATTATGACAATGGTGGTAAATGCAGTTTTGTAATTAATCAAACTGCTGCGAAAGAATCTGGAATTGAAAATCCAATTGGAAAAATTTTGCATGGATACGAAGAAGGAGTCATTATTGGTATTGTCGAAGATTTCAATTTTAAATCGTTACACAGTGAAATTACGCCCATGTGTTTCAATATAAACCCTGTATATTTTAACGAAATTATTGTGCGAACCAATTCTGGTGTACTTGCTGTACCAGACCAAATAAAATCGGTGTGGAATAAGTTTGTGCCTGAATATCCATTCGAATTTAAATATATTAACGACCAGCTCAATGAAATGTACGAATCGGAAAGTAGATTAACTGCCAGTTTAAATGTATTTGCAGGAATAGGGATTCTGATTGCCTGCATGGGTTTGCTAGCTCTTTCTATTTTGTCCATGCAAAAACGCACCAAAGAAATCGGCATCCGCAAAGTAAATGGAGCCAAGGTTTCCGAAATATTATCAATGTTAAATAAAGACTTTGTAAAATGGGTTGTAATCGCATTTACAATTGCAACGCCAATTGCTTACTTCGCCATGAATAAATGGCTTGAGAACTTCGCTTACAAAACCAACCTAAGCTGGTGGATTTTTGCGCTTGCAGGTTTATTGGCTTTGGGAATTGCGCTCCTGACGGTAAGTTGGCAAAGCTGGCGGGCAGCAACGAGGAATCCTGTAGAAGCCTTACGATACGAATGAAAACAACAGATAATTAAAATTTTACTGCCATGTTTAAACAGGAAATAAAACTAATACTTAGAATGTTAAAGAGGCAAATTGCCACATCATCCATTAATATTTTCGGCCTGGCAATAGGGTTTACATTTGTTATTCTTGCCGGCGTTTATGCTTTTTCGGAAATGAGTTTCGACCGCTTCCATAAAAACTATAAATCAATATACCGGATTGAATGGAGTGCAACGAATATG
>JAFGXD010000115.1 GCA_016936815.1 Bacteroidales bacterium | reverse complement strand
TCACGCTTTGAAAATGATAGCTGCTGATGGTAAAATGAGAACAACAGATGTTGCCGATACGGAACAATTATTCCGATTGATACAAAGTATTCCATCACCAAAGGCAGAACCCTTTAAGCAATGGCTTGCCCGAGTTGGACGAGAACGAATTGAAGAGATTGATGATCCGGAAATTGGTATTGAAAGATTGATGGAAACATATTATCAGAAAGGTTATACAAAAGAATGGATTAATCAACGATTAAAAAGTATAGAAGTTCGTAAAGAATTAACAGATGAATGGGAAAATCGGGGTGTTAAAAAAGGTCAAGAATTTGCAATTTTAACAGACGAAATTACTAAAGCTTGGAGTGGATTAACGACGAAACAATATAAAAAACATAAAGAATTAAAAACAGAAAATTTGCGAGACCATATGACAAATTTAGAACTTGTTTTAAATATGTTAGCGGAAGCGACAACTACAGAAATTTCTAAAGAAAAGAAACCGAAAAATTTTGTTGAAAATAAGAAAATAGCAAAACAAGGGGGTACAATTGCTGGAAATACAAGAAAGGAAATCGAACAAAAAACAGGAAAAAAAATAGTGACAAAATTGAATGCTAAAAACATTAATAAAGGAATAAAAGAATAGCAACAAAACGTTAACAAACATTACAAATAAAAACAAACCACATGAAACTCAATTTATTTTTTACACTCGCACTAAATATCCTTCTATTCTCTACCCATGCCCAAATACAAGTGGGAGCAGATATTGATGCAGAAGCAGCATATGACAACTCAGGACACTCCGTATCCATCTCCTCCGATGGTAGCCGTGTTGCTATTGGGGCTAATAATAATGACGGAAATGGAGCTGATGCAGGCCACGTGCGCATATATGAGTGGACAGGAAGCAGCTGGACACAACTGGGAACAGATATTGATGGAGAAGCAGGAGGTGACAACTCAGGATGCTCCGTATCCATCTCCTCCGATGGTAGCCGTGTTGCTATTGGGGCTGTTTTAAATGACGGAAATGGAACTTCTGCAGGCCACGTACGCATATATGAGTGGTCAGGAAGCAACTGGACACAACTGGGAGCAGATATTGATGGAGAAGCAGCAGGTGATTTATCAGGAACATCCGTATCCATCTCCTCCGATGGTAGTCGTGTTGCTATTGGGGCTAATGGAAATGACGGAAATGGAGCTTTTGCAGGCCACGTACGCATATATGAGTGGTCAGGAAGCTTCTGGACACAACTGGGAGCAGATATTGATGGAGAAGCAGTAGGAGACGAATCAGGAACATCCGTATCCATCTCCTCCGATGGTAGTCGTGTTGCTATTGGGGCTCTTGGAAATGACGGAAATGGAGCTGAAGCAGGCCACGTACGCATATATGAGTGGACAGGAAGCAACTGGATGCAACTGGGAGCAGATATTGATGGAGAAGCAGCAGAAGACTACTCAGGATATTCCGTATCCATCTCCTCCGATGGTAGCCGTGTAGCTATTGGTGCTATTAATAATAACGGAAATGGAACTTATGCAGGCCACGTACGCATATATGAATGGTCAGGAAGCAACTGGACACAAGTTGGAGCAGATATTGATGGAGAAGCAGTAAGTGACTGGTCAGGATATTCCGTATCCATCTCCTCCGATGGTAGCCTTGTAGCTATTGGGGCTGTGTATAATGACGGAAATGGAGCTAGTGCAGGCCACGTACGCATATATGAATGGTCAGGAAGCAACTGGACACAAGTGGGAGCAGATATTGATGGAGAAGCAGCAAGTGACTACTCAGGATGGTCCGTATCCATCTCCTCCGATGGTAACCGTGTTGCTATTGGGGCACCTTTTAATGACGGAAATGGAGCTGATGCAGGCCACGTACGCATATATTCCCTTAAAGGAGTTTTTGGTAAAATATATAATGATATTAATGAAAACTGTTTAGCAGATGCAACAGAAGCCGGTCTAATGGGTAGAGGGGCCATTATTACACCCGGTAATTATACTGTTGAAACAACCAGTTCGGGTTTCTGGGGAATAGATGCCTTACCTACGGGCTCATACACCATAACTGTTGATACTTCGGGCAATTGGTTACCCACTTGTCCCATAAGTCAAAGTTTTACCGTTACCAACCCTGAAGGTTTAACACAAGCTCCTTCTTTTGGTTTTATAAGCACCCAACCATGTGCCGAACCCAATGTTTCTGTAAATATGCCATTTATGCGTCCGGGCTTTAGTAATCAAAACATTTATGTAAATGCCTGTAACGATGATATTGCAACCGGAGCATTATTAGATGCTTATGCTGATTTGAAAATAGACAGCTTATTAACTATACAATCTGCATCAATTTCATATACGACCCAAGGAGATAACACCTATAGGTTTAATATTGGCGATATGAACCCGGGGCAATGTGTAAGTTTTTCTGTTGCTTGTTCCTTAAGTGTTGATGCTGTTCTTGGGCAAACTTTGTGCATGCAGGCAAACCTTTATCCTGCCGATTCATGTGTGTTTGACACCATACCTGCCAATCCTCCACTAGATTTTACGCCATGCGACCTGCCTTGGGATAAATCAAGTATTTCTGTAGAAGGATGGTGCAGTAATGATAGTATATTTTTTAGCATTACCAATACCGGAGATGCAGGCGGGGGCGATATGCAATGCTATAGCCCTATACGGTTATTAATTGATGGTGAATACCAGTGGTTAGATTCAATAATGCTTAACGGACAAGAAACATTGCTGCTTTCTTTTGTAGGCGATGGAAGAACATGGCGGTTAGAAGTAGATCAACATCCACTGCATCCCGGTAATTCGCATCCTAATGCAACGGTTGAAGCCTGTGGCGATGTAAGTGAATGGACGCCCGACTTAGTAAATATTTTACCAATGGACGACGCTGACCCGGTGGTTGATATATTCTGTGGTGTTATTACAGGCAGTTACGACCCTAATGATAAGTCAGGTTATCCTACAGGTATTGGAGCCGCACATAAAGTATTGCCTAATAATCAGTTTGAATACATAATCCGTTTTCAAAATACAGGAACCGACACAGCATTTACCGTTGTTATTACAGATACTTTAGATATTGACTTAGATATATTCTCAGTACGCTCAGGAGCCTCAAGTCATGATTACAGATTCCGCATATTCGGACAAAGAGTATTGGAATGGACTTTTGAGAATATAATGCTACCCGATAGCAATGTGAATGAGCCGGCCAGTAATGGCTTTGTAAGCTTTACAGTAGACCAAAACAGAGACCTTGCCGATGGCGTAGAGATAAACAATACCGCAAATATTTATTTTGATTTTAACGAAGCTATCATAACCAATACCACCAGTCATATCATAGACAGAAATATAGCCGGAGGAGCTTTTATTGTTAGCTCAGAAAATATGGAGTTTACAAATACTGTTAATGCTAATTTTATTGCCTACCCTAATCCCACAACCGGCAAGGTAGAGATAAGTTTAAATAAAACATATTCAAATGTTACGGCAAAAGTAACAGATGTTACAGGTAGTGTAATAAGCACAAACCAATATCAAAATGCAAGTAATCTGCATTTAGATGTAGATGCCCCTTCTGGTATTTATTTTATTGAAATAGTAACAGATGGAAATGAAAAAACAGTGCTAAAATTGATTAAGCAATAGGATAAGTAAAGTAAGAACGTTTGCTAATCGAGTACCCTGCCCCGTAAAATAGACTGCCGGGCAGAACCTCTCACGTTTTTTTCCAATTCATCGGAACCACTGTACGTACAGTTCTCATATACACCAGTTCATCAAAATCCAACCCAATTTTCCCCTAACCAGAAACCACAACTCCCCCCAAATCCCAAAATATTTCCAACAAACGACAACCGAGCCGCAGGCGAGCTCACAACCGAAGGGCGTAAACAACAAACAAAAAAACAACAAACGACAAACAACAAACGACAAACGACAAACGACAAACGACAAACAGCTAAAAGCCAACAGCTAACAGCTACCTTCTAAGTAAAATATAGTTCTTAAACCCTCCAATTGTTCTGCCACCTAAAAAATTATTTTCAATAAAACTAGCTAGTTTATACTTTATTCTTTCATGTTTAAACTTAACTCTGTCTTTGTTTACTTTTCCTGAATATTGAAGTTTATCCTGCCAGTCGAATTTGGCAATCCATTCCTTCATAACCGCAGGATGAGTTTCTTTAAATACCTCTGCTTTGTTAAGGGGACCATAATCCATGTCGAAGTATTTCTTATTATCTAACTCCTGAACTTTAGCTTCACCTTTGTGAATTGTTGCAAGTGCTTTGTTTTTTGTTTTCATTAGATGTGGTGGTCTAACCCATCCGTAATGATATATTTCGGCATTTACCCTGGCTACTTTTAGCTTAAATGTGTTCTTTTGCTGACGGTAATCTACACCATCGAAATTAGGAATTCTTCTAAAAGATTGAGCCGATTCCCATGAATGAATTTCAGGATTATTTCTAATAATTCGTATTTCTTTTTGATACCATGCATGAGAGTTTTGCCAATGCTCGTAATCGCCCCAAAAATGCTTGTACTTAAACAAAAGTCCTTCAATTTCTTTGTCGTTAAGCAATTCTTTACAACGATTTACTATTGTTTCATGATATTTCTCGTGGATAACTTCGTCTGCTTGTAAATATATTAGCCAGTCGCCCGTACAATGCGATTTTGCTATATCGGTCTGATGAGCATTTTCAGTGCCTCGCGAATATTTTTCTATATCCCAGATTGTGTCAATAATTCTTACTTTATCGGATTTAATACTTTCTATTCTTTCCCTGGTTTTATCGTCTTTGTCGCAATTTCCTAATGCTACAACAAATTCATCAACAATTGGCAAAATAGATTCTATGCTCTCTTTTATTGGGTAATAAAGCTTATCGGCATTTTTGCACATTGTAAATCCTGATATTTTCATTTTGGTATTTTTATAATGATGCGCAAAAATACATGGTTTTTATTAAAACATAGGGAATTTTATTGCGAATATTTTTAGGCACGGTTTTTTCTTACGCAATAAAAGACTTATTTTGCACCATTAAACTATCTACTTATGAAGACTTTTTTTACTATCTCCGGTTTATTTTGCATGTTATTGACATTCAGTCAGTCGCAAATCTTATTCAATGAAACAAAAGCTGAATCCTTTTTGGTACAATACCAAACTTCCGAAGGCAATTCGCCAAGAAACCACATTGTTAAGTCAATTGCCGATGGTATTCCAAAATCAATGTATTCCACAAAATTTTCTTTTGCTTACAGTCAAAAATCTATGCTTGTAAAAACCGGCAACAGGCTTGATTTTACAGTAAATCTAGAAAATATAAATTTCACCGGAGATATTCTCTATAAGGGTTTTCCTGTTTCTAACTATATTTTTCCCGGTAAAGTTTCTTATAAATTAAACTGGCTAACCACTTCTAATTCTTTAATTAAATCTTTCGACTTCGAAAATATAGAACTTGGTGGAAGTCCAATTGTTATGCTTAATTTCTTTGAAACAGATTCTACTTCGGCAACTAATTACAAATTCGAAATTGTTGCAAAGAATTTTATTTACACACCCGAAGATGCAAAGGCCTTTGATGACAGGCTGTTTTTAATTGACAATTATTTTGCTTCTGAAGTAAAAATGCAGCAAGCTCACCAGGAACTTATGCTTGTTAAACCCGATGAAATTGAGAGAATTGTGGAATGGAAAAATATTGTCGACAGAACAGAGGCCTTAATTCAAGATATTGAAAAAAAGAATTTTAACGAGAATTTAAGTTTGCTCACCTACGACCCTTTACAGTTTGCAAACAAGTTTATGGAATTAAAGCAGATTCACGGAAAAGTAAAAATTGATGTTTATTACGTTTTAAATAATGCACACGAAATTTTTTATAACCGAGGGCTTGAAGACCTTTCTAACAACCGAATTGCTAAGGCCGAAGAAAATTTTGCTAAATCAATTAATGCCAATATGATGTTTGCTCCTGCGCATTATCAGTTAGCCAGAATTTACTACAACCAGGGAAAATCTGAGGAGTCAATTCAAAGAATTAGAGATGTTTTGAACAAACTTAATCCCGACCCCGATACAAAAAATCTAACTCTGGATTTAGGAAAAACCATTTACGGCGATTTAATTAATAATGCAAGAAAGCTTTCTGAAACCGATAAATTCGACGAAGCCCTGGTAAATCTCGACAATGCTAAAAATATTTGTCAGACTACATCCGGAATGGTCTGCACCGAGCAGCTAAATGAAGCTTATTCTTTTGTGTTGAATTCGAAGTACATTGTAGATTTAAACAATGCTTTAGGGTTAATTAACAGCAATAAACTTGATGAAGCAGGAGAATTAATTCAAAAAATAAAGTTTTTTCAAAAATCAAATTCAAGTTATGTAGGTGATATTAAGAAGCTTGACGATACCGAGCTGGCTTTGTTTAACGCTTATGTTTCAGAAGGAAAATCGCTAAGTCAGCAGAAGAAATACCAGGAGGCTCTGGAGAAATTTAATAAAGCAAGTATAATTTGTTCTGTAAATCCAACAATTGTTTGCTCAGAGGAATTGCAAAATAGCATTTATTCAACAAATTTCAGCATTTATTCCGATATGTTGCACCAGGCATCTACAATGTTAGATAATCCTGATAGGGCAGAGGAAATGTATTTTCAGGCTGTTAAATATCAGGAAATCAACAGGCTTGAGATTAGTCCTCGTGCAGAATCAATTTTGCTTAGTATAAAACAAAAACAATACGATAATTTTGTGCAAGAAGGTTATAATTTTAATAAGCAAAAGCTTTACGAACAAGCTCTTATGGCATTCGATAAAGCTACGGTTATTGAAATTGCACATAAAATAAAAATCAACAGCAAACTTAGAAACTATATTGGAACTGCGGCTAAAAGTTTTTCTTTTACAAATATTGAAGAAGGAATGAAAAAAGTTGGTGTTAACGATTTGCAGTCGGCACGAAAAAACTACCTAACTGCCAAAGGAATTATTGCGCAATACGAATTATCTAACGATCTTGAACTAAAGAAGGCAATGGAAGAATTAAATGGAAAGATTTTTTCACAAGAATGTCAGAATAAGCTTAGCGAATATAATAAGATTGTAGAAAAAGCCGAAAATACTGCAGGTTCAAAAAAATATATTGAAGCAAAACAAGAGTTCGAGAAAGCTCTGAAGTTTGCAAAAGAAAATGAGGAATGTGAAATTAACACAGTTCCGGCTACCGATAAACTTTCTGAAATATTACCGGGAGCTGTTTATCAACAATTGTTCAATGTTTGTAAAAGAGAAATTTCAAACGGAAGTTACAAGAATGCCTGCGAAAAATACATTGAACTTGAAAAATATTATTTCGAAAATAAGGTTTCTGTTTTGGGAATTAATCATACCGAATTTCATATTTTCTTTTTAAATCAGGATGCCTATTGTAACCAATTTATGGTTAATTATTACCTTGATAATTCAAAATTGGATAAATCTCTTGAAATGCTTCACCAGCTTGAGAAGAAAGCTTATAACAAAAAATACAGCAAAAATTCTCAACGGACTTTAGGAACGCAACTTGCAATTGCTGATTTCAAGAAATCCCCTGCATCTAATCCGAAACATTTAGTTGTTAACTATACAAATGGCAGTAAATATTACGCAGAACTTAATAAGGCTTATTTGAAGCAATGGAAGAAGTTGGACTAAAAAATATACCCGAAAAAACTGTCGAACGTTTATTGCAATACTTACGACTTTTAAGAAGGTATAAGTATTTAGACCAACCATATATTTTTTCACATGATTTGGCCAGAGCACTAAAAATAAATTCGGTACATGTTCGCAGAGATCTTATGTTGGTTGGAATTCAGGGAAACAACCGAACAGGTTACGATGTAAAGAAGCTTATTGAAGACCTTGAACAGCTTTTGTTTCAAACAGAAAGGGCTAATGCCATATTAGTTGGAATTGAAAATCTTGGAACAGCCACAACAGAGTATTTTCTTTCTGAAGATTCGAATATTAGAATTTTGGCGAGTTTCGACTTTTATCCGAATAGAACAAAAAGTAGTTTTCCCGAATTGTTAAGTCTAGGCATACAGGAAATGCCCGATTTTATTGCAAAAAACAAAATTGTGGTGGCTGTGGTAGCGGTAATAGACGATGATATGGAAAGTATAATAAGCTTGCTGATTAATTCAGGCATAAAATCTATAATTAATCTCAGTACCACTAAAATTGAAGTTCCCGACAATATTTATTTGCAGGAGTTTGATATTATTACCGGAATAGAAAAATCTGTGTTTTTTGGAGGTTTTTAACTCATTCAAATTTTCTTATTGCTAATAAATTCTTTAATTGGAAATGCTTGTTGGAAATTTTATTTTTCTTATTTTTGTTTTTTAATCATACTAATTTTTAATAAACACTAATACTATGGAAAACGAAATTTTAGACTCTGCCGAAAAACAAACTCCTGATTACAAATATGCAGGATTTGGAATAAGGTTTTTAGCTGTATTTTTAGATGGTATTATTATTACGTTTATTGGCTATTTAATTTGGGGCGATAAGGTTGTTCAAACCTCAGGAAATGGCTTTAATGTAAATTTTGAAGGTGAAACCTCTTTTATGCCACTTGCTTATTATCTAATTTTTTGGATTATTCTTTCTTCCTCTCCGGGAAAACTTGTTTTGGGAATGAAAATTATTAACAAAGACGGCAAAAAATTAAACCCTTTGCAAGCTTTGATTAGAGCAATTGTTTATATTATAATGATTTTCGGATGCTGGTTTATTCTTGGTACAAAAAAGAAACAAGCATTACACGATTTAGCAGCAGAAACTTTTGTTGTTAAAAAGTAATAAATTAGTTCATATTAAATTATATAATTTTCATTTTAATGAATAATCCCCTCTTGGAATCCGTTAGATTCAAAGCACAAACTTGGCTAAATAGCTCCATTGACAATGAAAGTAAGGCTTTGATTGAGAAGATGTTGCAAAACGATGAAAATGAACTTATTGAAAGTTTCTACAAAGATTTGGAATTTGGAACAGGAGGCTTGCGAGGCATTATGGGGCCGGGAACCAACAGGGTTAATGTTTATACAATCGGCATGGCTACTCAGGGTTTGGTAAATTATCTGAAGAAGAATTTTTCTAATTTGTCGCAAATTAAAGTTGCAGTTGCTCACGATTGCAGAAATAATTCGAGACTATTTGCCGAAACCACTGCCAATGTTTTTACCGCCAATAATATAAAGGTTTATCTTTTCGAAGATTTAAGACCAACACCTGAACTTTCCTTTGCAATAAGACATTTTGGATGCCAGTCGGGTGTTATGGTTACTGCCTCTCACAACCCAAAAGAATACAACGGCTACAAGGCTTATTGGGACGATGGTGGACAAATTATTTCTCCTCACGATACAAATATTATTAACGAGGTTAAGGCTATTAAATCGATTGATGATGTGAAATTTAATGGCAAACCGGAACTTATTGAAAGTGTTGGGGTTGAATTTGATAACCTATACATAAGTAAAATTGCAGAACTTTCTCTTTCTCCCGATGCTATTGAAGCACAGAAGGATTTGAAAATTGTTTTTACTCCAATTCATGGTACAGCAGTTAAACTTGTACCAATGACTTTAGCCCATTTGGGGTTTCAAAATGTTTATCACGTTCCCGAGCAAGACATAGTTTCCGGAGATTTTCCAACAGTACATTCGCCAAATCCTGAAGAAAAAGCCGCTCTTTCCATGGCTATTGAAAAAGCCAAAGAAGTTGGAGCAGACCTTGTTATGGCTACCGATCCCGATGCCGATAGAGTTGGAATTGCAGTAAGAGACAATAACAACGAAATAATTCTACTTAACGGAAACCAAACAGCCTCTATTTTAATTTATTACCTTCTTTATAAATGGAAGGAAAATGGTAAACTAGATGGTAATCAGTATATTGTAAAAACAATTGTTACTTCCGAAATACTTACAGCTATTGCAGAATCTTTTGATGTTGAGTATTTTGATGTGCTTACAGGATTTAAATATATTGCCGATATTATTAAAACAAATGAAGGTAAAAAGACTTTTATTGGTGGCGGAGAAGAAAGTTATGGCTATTTGGCCGGAGAATTTGTTCGCGACAAAGATGCCGTAATGTCCTGTGCACTTATCGCTGAAGCTGCTGCTTGGGCAAAAAATAATGACTTAACTTTGTATCAACTGCTTTTGGATATTTATTGCAAATATGGTTTTTATAAAGAAGATTTGGTTTCAGTTACTAAAAAGGGTAAATCCGGATCTGAGGAAATTGCTGCAATGATGGACGGATTCAGAAGCAAAACTCCTGATTCAATAAATGGCTCTGATGTTATGTTGGTTCACGATTATCAGAAACAACAAACCATTGATATGATTAGTCAGTTAAGGTATAAAATAAATCTACCAAAATCTAATGTTCTTCAATTTGTTCTTCACGATGGAACAAAAATCTCTGTAAGGCCTTCAGGAACTGAACCTAAAATAAAGTTCTATTTTGGTGTAAAAGACAATCTCGATAAACCGGAAGATTTCGATAAGGTAAATAAACTTCTTGCCGAAAGAATTGAAAATATCAAGAAAAGTCTTGGTATTTAAATTCTTTTAGCATTAATAATTATGAAAAAAGCAAGCATAG
This sequence comes from Bacteroidales bacterium, assembly GCA_016936815.1. Classification (GTDB taxonomy): domain Bacteria; phylum Bacteroidota; class Bacteroidia; order Bacteroidales; family GWF2-38-335; genus GWF2-38-335. The sequence goes on along the minus strand of JAFGXD010000115.1, from coordinate 660 downwards.
AAAAAAGGCGGTTCATTCTTTCACTGTGGTTTCCTGCATTTTTTATTTTGGTAATATGGCTTATTAAGATTTCCGAAATGGTTCTGGATATTAGCCTTGCCAATTACGGAATACTTCCGGGTTCCTGGTCCGGACTGAAAGGAATTCTTACTTCTCCGCTAATTCATAGCGATTTTCAGCATCTTATTGCAAACACAGGACCGCTGTTTGTATTAAGCGTGGGGTTGTTTTATTTTTACAACAAAATTGCTTATAGAGTTTATTTTCTAATTTATTTTATTACAGGCATTTGGGTGTGGTTTGGAGCCAGAGAAGCTTACCATATTGGAGCAAGTGGAATTGTTTATGGACTTGCTGCTTTTATAGGTGTTTCAGGAATTATTAGAAAAAATATTCAACTTACAGCTATTTCTTTGCTTGTAGTATTTCTTTACGGGGGAATGGTTTGGGGCGTTTTACCAATAGATCCGAGAATTTCATGGGAAGGGCATCTATCGGGAATGACTGCCGGAATTGTTCTGGCTTTTTATTTCAGAAATTATGGTCCGCCACCCGATTATCACCAATGGCAAGATGATGACGATGACGATGACGATGAAAATGCCTATTGGAAGGTTACTGATTTTTCAGATAGCGACAATACTTTCAAATACAAGTAAT
>JAFGXD010000114.1 GCA_016936815.1 Bacteroidales bacterium | reverse complement strand
TTTTTCCTCCAGTATCTCTCTGATAGCAGAAAGCAGTGGAGTTTCTGTATAATCTTCATAATAAAGACATTTCAGGTATCTGGCCTGATTTCCGCCTGTCATAAATACCAGATTGTAGTCTTCTTCAAGAAGTTTTTTGGCAATGTTTAAATTTTTTGCATTTTGTTTCCATTCAGATTCATCAATATCCGGAAAACTTGATTCATTTGCCAAAGGATTGGTGTTGTCGTCATATACTCTTTCGCCGGTATTCTCATCGTCTATTATTGCAACAGGTACAATCCAAAAACGGCTTTGATTATTTAAATTGCTGAAATCTTTCTTTCCTTTTAATTCGGGTATTTTTGACTCATCTATTTCCACTCCGGCAAGCTCTCTAAATCTAACTAATCTATCCATTCCCGATGAATATGGAGCAGAACTTGAGGTTGGAAGAAAAGCGATTCGTACATTTTCTTTTCCACCAACATTTTCCACCAATTTTTCATGTATTTCTTTGCAATGTTCAGCTCCTCCAATAATAGCCACGGTTCCATGTTTAGGCTTCGAACTCTTAATTATTTTAATATCCGAAATTTCTATTTCAGAAAAACTATCATTTTTTTTAGTTACTGTCTTAATTTTTGAGGATTTCCTAACAGCAAACGGGCCGAAGTATTTTTTCTGAGGAAAGCTTCCATCTGTACTGTAGAAAATTTCAATGTTTTTTTCTTCTGAAAGAATTTCCACAAACATTGTTTTTGTATAGGTGCCTGATGGAACCGAGATAGTAAGGGTTTTCATTTATTAGTTTTTAAAATAATGTGCAAAAATTTTTGGAAAAAGAATTATTAGATAACTTTGGAATGTCAAATTTAGAAATATTTTGGAACAAGAAGCTATTTTCTCTCAAGTTATTATTCTAGGAATAGTAGGACTAATTGGAGTAATTGCAGCCAAGGCAAAAGTGATTTCTTCTGTTGTAAACGACAGTCTGGCGGGAATAATTATTAATATTACGGCTCCTTTTATGATTATTTCCTCGCTTTCAGGTTTGGAATTCACCGATTTAATTATTAAAAACAGTCTTTGGGTTTTTGTATTTTCTTATATGGCAATTTTTGTCTTAATGGGACTTGGCTTTTTATCTTTTAAAATACTTGGTTTGAAGGAAGATTTGGGAAAAGTTCATGTTTTGCACACCACTTATGGAAATATAGTCTTTTTAGGTTTTCCGGTTATAAACGAGCTTTTTCCGGGAGGAGAGGCTTTGCTATATGCCGGAATTTATCAGGTGGCTTCAAATTCAATAATGTGGACTTGGGCAGTTTATTATTTGCGAAAAGACAAAAATCAATCATTTGGTTCTAATTTAAAAAAACTAGCCAATCCAAATACAATTGCTTTGGTTTTGGGATTGTTAATTATGGCTTTTCAAATAAGACTTCCATTTGTTCTGCAAAAATCGATGGGAGGTTTAGGTAATACAACGCTATATTTAGCAATGCTTTACATTGGAGGGTTGTTGGCAAGTATTAAACTTCTCGATTCGGTAAAAAACTTACATGTTTGGATTCTTAGTCTTAATAAGCTTGTTTTGGGACCATTTATTGTTCTTTTAATAATTCAGGCAATAATATCTTTAACAGGTCTTCACTTGGGCTATATTGCTCTAACAGTGGTGGTTTTGGAGGCGGCGATGCCATGCATGGTAATTATTATTATTCTTGTAAAAAAATACGGAGGCGATGAAAAATCGGCTATTGGAAATTTGTTTTTAACAACGGTATTAAGTTTTATTACACTACCTTTAGTTAATTATTTGATTAAATGTACGATTACATTTTTTACCGAATGATTTTTCTTAACAAAGAATGTATTTTTTTTTCATTCAGGGTACTTTTCCAAAAACAACTTTTTTCCATCAAAACAAGCATAGGTATAATTATTTATCCAGTCGCCTAAATTTACAAAAACTGACTTTTCGTTTAATTTATGTTGTATTGGAATATGCCTGTGTCCAAAAATAAAGTAATCTATATCGTTTGTTTTCAGTATTTTATTGCTGTATTGAACTAACCATTCGTTTTCTATTCCTTTAAGGGTTTTTTCGGGATGTGGCTTGCTGTACCTACTTTTTCTGCTCCACGAATGGGCAATACATATTCCAAAATTAGGATGGAAACGGTGAAATATCCACTGAAATACTTTTCCGGTAAATATTGCTTTTAAAAATTTGTATTTCTTGTCGTGTGGCCCAAGTCCGTCGCCATGCGCTAGATAGAATTTTTTTCCCGAAAACTCTTTTATTACGGGCTTTCTTATTAGCTCTACTCCAATTTCCTGTTGCAAATAACCAAAAACCCAAAGGTCGTGGTTGCCGGTGAAAAAATATACAGGAATTCCACTATCGGTAAATTCGGCAATTTTCCCCAAAAACCTTGTGAAGCCTTTAGGAACAACCTTTTTGTACTCGAACCAAAAGTCGAAAATATCGCCCATAAGATATAATTCCGAGGTTTTGTTTTTAATGGAATCAAGCCATTCAACAAGCTTTTTTTCTCGTTCCAACGATTCTTTATGATTTGGAAATCCTAAATGAACATCGGAAATGAAGTATATGTTTTTTTCTGTTTGCAATTTATAAATCAATATTTTTTAAAAAATCGAAAGGATTTAATCGGGTCAAATTTAGTGTAAAACGAACTCTTTGCCAATAATTATCGGTTGTCAATTTCATATAATCTTCAATATCTTTAGACATATTTAAAGGAAAGTATATTGAAAAGACATTTTTTATTATTCTCAATTCAATTCCAAGCTCATGTTCAAGAGCCGTTCGTTTTGTTTCAAGACCTTCTGAAAAGACAGAATATCGGTACGAGGCAAAACTTCCGTAAACATAAAACAACCAAAGATTTGCAGTGGTGTGAAAAGAAACTAACCAACGATTTGTTGAAAATGGCGAATAAGTAGCAAAACCCCCTTCTTCCATTGCAAATTGTCTGGCTGTTAAAGCATTATTGTAAGAGTTTGGCAGCATTTCCATTCTTCCGGGGAAAATGTGTTTGTACAAATAATCGTCGTAACCCCTCCATCCCGAAAGCCTGAAATTGTAGTTTCCGTAGTATTCCGAATCCGAATATAAAAAAGTTCCCGCAAATAATCTAAAGTCCATTCCTCTATATAACGGATTCCATGAAATTTTGTATTTTGCTGTTAATGTAGCTTTTACAAACCCTTTCGATTGTTCAAGTCCAATGGAATAACTATAAGGATCTTTGTATCTCTTGTTTTCGTGGTTGTAATTAAGACTCAGAAAATTTCTTTGAACGGTAGTATCAAAATAGGTTTGCTGCTCCAAATCGGTTACGTAATAATCTTTAAAAACTAAATTTTTGTTCTGATTATGAGCTGAATAAAAACTAAATTCTGCAGTGCCGGTTAATGCAATAAAATCATCTTGCCCGCTAAGTCCGTACGTTCTAAAATGCGATTTCAACAAAATATTTTTAAGAAAAAACAACGGCTTCCTGAATTCTGTAATAAGCTTTGCTTCTCCATGTGTAAAACTTGAATGTTCTCTAAAACGGGAATGACTATAAAATGGCATTACAAAAAACTGCAATGGTTTTTGCTGCATAAAGGTATTGTAAAAAAGCAGTCCTGGCATAAATTTGTCGTAGTAATTATAGGCAATTAGCGGAGTAAAATACAAATACTTTGTTTCGTGGGTTTCGTAGGCTCCAAGCCATTTAAGGGAAAGAGGACGTGATTTTTTAAAAATAAGGTTTTTGTTATATGTATTGTTTCCGCGGTTTAAATCTGCTGTAATATAATTGGGATCTAAAAGTATTTTGTCGTATTCGTCTTGGTTAAAATCAATTTTTCTTTTTCCCGAAAAACCATCTAACCACATTGTATTTACCAGCGAATCGTTTTTATAGAAAGAAAGTGGAAAAGGTGGCTTAGCCAGGCCTTTGTTTTTAATTATTAATTCCGAAGAATTTGGCTTTTTCTTTATTGCCTTTATTTTATAATCGAAGAGATAATCGGTGGAAATTAGGTCGTTAAAAAACCAACTTGTGTTTTTTGTTGCATTTTTTTCGAAAATCTCCTGCATTGTTTCAGGATATACATGTTTAAACTCATTTTCGGCATAATACTTTCTCATAATTCTGTTAAACTCCTCGGCTCCAAGAAAATTGTACAGATGAAAAACACTTAATGCGGCTTTTGCATAAATGCCTGTAAAATAGTTAATTGGGGAGTATTCTTCTGAGTGTAGACAAAGAGCTTGATTGTCGCCTCTTCTGTCAACCAAATTCGGATAAATATAGTTGCTAAAGTTGTAAGGCTTTTCATCTAAGTTTAGAAATTTTTCCATTTTGTAACCTACGTAATCCGAGGAGAATTTTCTTTCGGGATATTTTTCCATGAAATAAAGCATTTCATAAAATGAATTTACACCTTCGTCTAGCCAAGGATATTTTCTCTCGTTATTGGCCAGAATTCCGTAAAACCAATTATGTCCAACCTCGTGTACAATAAGCTGCTCAAGGGTTTCGGCATTGTAACATGCTCCAATTAGTGTAATTCCCGGATATTCCATTCCTCCGCCCGCATTGGCATAGTTTTCAACGGCAGAACAGTTTTTATAGGGATAATCTCCGGTTTTTTCCGAATAAAATGAAACAGCGTCTTTAATGTATTCTTGTGCAAAATTCCACAAATTGGCTTCGTTATTGGTGTAAAACAGATAAGTATTTACAAATTTCTGCGATTTGGGCAGGAAAACAGAGTCTTTGCTAACATTAAAACGCATATCTGCAAACCATGCAAAATCGTGAATATTATCTTCGGTGTATCTAATGGTTTTTATGCCTTTTGAAAAGTTTACCGAAGAGTAGTCAATTTTGTAGTTTCTTCTTGGGGGTTTAATACGTGTTATTTCAGCCAATGAATCCAAAAATTCTTTTTCCGATTTGGTTTGCAAGTTACCTGTTGCGGCAACAATATAATTTTCGGGTAGGGTAATTGAAACATCAAAAGAAGCAAATTCTGAATAAAACTCACCCATATCCAAATAAGGCATTCCGTGCCAGCCCTCCATGTCGTAAACAGCCGGTTTGGGATACCACTGAGAAATCTGGTAAGCTTTATCATCTTGTCCAAGCCTTGAAATTCGGCTATCGGGAATTTTTACAAAAAACGGGGTTTCTATTGTAATTGAATTATTTGGAAGAAGAGGGTTTTTGAGAAAAACTGTACAAATGTCAGTGTGATATTCATGATACAAAAAATCTGCCTTTTCTTTGTCAACATAAAAATCCAGACTGTCTATATAGCCTAAATCGTAATAATTATTGTAAATAATCTGGTTTTTCATTTCCAATTGTTGCTTTCCTAAAGCTGTGCTCGAAGATTTATAGGCGTTTGGCCAAAGATGAAAAATAATAAAATTTAAACTGTCGGGTGAATTGTTTTTGTAATGAATTGAAATATCACCCTCAAGAGAGTTTTTTTGCTCATTTAGACCAACATCTATTATATATTTTAGTTCTTGTTGAAAGTAGTTCTGTGCGGTGCCACTAACCGTAATAAGAAGAATAATTATAACTGTATTAAAAACTCGGTACATAATTGAGTGCAAGATAAAAAAAATATCAATGCCATATATTTTACCTACAAAAATCCGTATTTCGCCTATTTTAACATTGGTGAAAAATACTATTTGCACAATTTTGCTGTGGAATTAGTTTTAAAACATTTTTAGAAAAATTTAACAAAAACTATTTGCACAACGGAAACTATTTATAGTATTTTTGTTTCCTAAGTTTTTAAGAAAAATTTTATGGAAGACGAGTTGACTAAAATACTGTCGGAGGTTGCAAAATTATACAACAAGTACGGCATAAAAAGCATCACAATGGATGATGTGGCAAGGCATTTGGGAATTTCCAAAAAAACTCTTTATCAATATGTTGCGGATAAAAACGAGTTAGTTGAAAAGGTTTTGGATTTTGCTCATGAATGTCAGCATCGCTTAATGCACGACGATGCAAGAAAAGAACTAAACGCAATTGAGGAACTTTTTTGGGTAAATAGAAAAATTAATGCATTTCTTAAAGAGCATAATCCATCGTTAGAGTACGACTTGCGAAAATACTACCCTTCAATTTGGCAAAAATTTCAGGAAAACAAAAGAAAGTACATGTACATAAATATTCTGAACAATATTATTAAGGGCAAAAAGGAGGGGCTTTACAGGGAAGAACTTAATGAAGAGATAATTGCAAAATTGTACTTAACCAGAATTGAAAACATTACCAATGAAGGAATTTTTACAATTGAAGAATACACAAGCCCCAAGTTCTTTAAGGAGGTTTTTGCTTATCACATTAGAGGTATGGCAAACCAAAAAGGAACAAATTTTTTAGAAAATAACATAGACAAATTAAATATTGAAGAATGAAACGATTATTAATTATTACCACTCTTACTTTGCTAACAAATTTTCTTTTTGCACAAACGGTAGAAAAGCTTTCTTTTACAATGCAGGAAGCAGTAGAATTTGCCAAAGAGAATAACTCTCTGGTAAAAAATTCGTTAATAGATATTGAAATTGCAGACAAGAAAGTTTGGGAAACAACGGCAATTGGACTTCCGCAAGTTAACGGGTCGGCCTCTTACTCAAATATTTTTTCTGTTCCCGAAATGAGTTTCGGTCCTTATATCGACTGGTATTCGATGCCGGCCGGAACTGCAATTACTCCGGAATTAATTGGTGCTTACACTCGAGAAGGAAACTCTATTCAACTTGGTGTAAAAGAAAATGTTACATGGGATATTACGGTTTCTCAGTTAATTTTTAGCGGCGAATATTTGGTGGGACTCCAAGCCTCGCGCACATACAGGGAAATGTCGGATTTAGGTCTTGAAAAATCGCTTTTAGATGTAAAACAGCAGGTTTCCGATGCATATATTCTTGTTTTACTTTTGAAAAGAAACTACCAAAACATTGAAAAATCGTTAGAAAATACAAAAAAGCTGCTTGTTGAAATGGAGGCTACCAACAAAGTGGGATTTTCAGACAAACAAGGTGTTGACCAGTTCAGACTTACCGTTGCAAATCTTGGAAATGCTCTTTTATCAATTCAACGTCAGGTTAATACTGCCGAAATGTTGCTTAAATTACAAATGGGATATGAAATTGGAAAAGGAATATCTTTAAGTCAGACTTTAGATGAAATTTTCGAGAATAACGATTATGCGAACTATGTAAATCAGGAATTTAGTATAGAAAATAACATAGAATATAAAATATTCAATACTCAAGAGAAACTTACTTTGCTTTCTTTAAAACAACAGAAGTCAAAATCTTTGCCAACACTTTCGGGTTTTTACAAGCATCAAGAGCAATTTAAATCTGCCGATTTTAATTTCTTCAATCCTAACATGATAGGAGTAAGTTTAAATGTTCCAATTTTCAGCTCTTTTAGCAGACATTCAAAAATTCAGCAGGCGAAACTTGAATTACTAAAAGTTCAGAACACTAAAATACAGGTTAGCGACGGTTTGCAAGTGCAAATATCACAAGCCGGAAACGATCTTTCAACAGCCTGGGAAAAATTTACTGTGGAAAAAGAAAATCTTTGTCTTGCAGAAAAAATTTACAACGATACAGTAATAAAGTTTAAAAATGGCACATCATCGGGATTGGAGTTAACTCAAGCTCAAAATCAAATGCTTAACACTCAATCATCTTATTTCACTGCCATGTTTGAAGTTCTCAAAGCAAAAAATACATTAGATAAAGCATTAAACAATTTATAAACGGAATAATTATAATAGTATGAAATCATTAAAAAAACTCAGTCTTTACTTAATCTCATTAGTTTTAATTTTTTCTTCTTGTGGAAAAGGAGAAAAGGAAAATGAAGAAAATGGTGGAAATGTTGATGCTGTTACAAAGGTAAGAGTTAAAACTATGGAGCCCGAAGTTTTTAATCATTATATTGTTGCTAACGGATCTGTTGAAGCAATAAACGATGCATTTATTAGTCCCGAATCTCCCGGACAGATAAAGAAAATTTATGTAAAAGAAGGCCAAAGAGTTAGTAAAGGTCAATTACTTCTTTCTTTAAATGCAGGGGTAATAGGAAGCACAATAAATGAAGTTCAAACTGGTCTAAAACTAGCAGACACTCTTTATCAAAAACAAAAAACTCTTTGGGAGCAGGGGATTGGCTCAGAAGTTCAATATTTACAGGCAAAAAATGCTAAGGAATCTTTAGAGAAAAAACTTGAAACCCTTTATTCTCAAATGGCAATGAGTACAATTAGAGCCCCATTTGGAGGAATAGTTGACGAAATTTTTCTAATGGAAGGAGAAATGGCAAGTCCCGGAATGCAGGTAATTCAAATTGTTGATTTAGAAAAGCTTAATATTAACGCAGAGCTTTCAGAGGCTTATCTTTCTAAAATAGACAAAGGAGATATTGTTAAGGTTTCTTTTCCGGCATACAACGATGTTCCCGAGCTAAATAATCTTGAAGTTCCTGTGTTTAGAATTGGCAATACAGTTAATAAAGATTCCAGAACTTTTAAAATTCAATTGCAAATGAACAACATAGAAAATAGATTGAAACCAAACATTATTTCAATAATAAAAATTAACGATTACTCTAACGAAAAAGCAATTGTTGTTCCTGAAAACATTATAAAGGACGAATTGGTTGGAGGCTCTAAAAAGAAAACCTTTGTTTTTGTTGCCGAGGAGGAAAATGGTAAGGTTCTGTCAAAAAAGAGAGAAGTGGTTTTGGGTCTTTCCTACGATGGAATTACCGAAATTACTCAAGGCTTGAACCCTGGAGACAAGGTAATTACAGATGGTTACAATATTGTTACCGCCGGTAGTGTAGTTGAAATAGTTAAATAGTAATTTATTAGAAAAATGGAAAACGACGAAAAACAAGGCAAGAAAAGGGAGTTTAAACTAACCACAATTGCCCTTAAGAATAAAACTTCGGTTTACCTGTTAACATTTGTTATTCTGCTTTTTGGTGGAATTTCGTATCAGAATATGCCAAAGGAATTGTTTCCTGATATAGCATTTCCTTATGTTATGGTTCAAACAACCTATCCGGGTAATCCGCCTGCCGATATAGAAAATTTGGTTACCAGACCTTTGGAAAAAGAAATTGAATCGGTTAAAGGAATTAAGGAAATGAGAAGTACATCTGCCCAAGATGCTTCTATGATTTTTATTGAGTTTTCGCCCAATATTGAATTAGATAAAGCTCTAAATGATGTAAAAGATGCGGTTGACAAGGCAAAAAGCGAATTGCCAAAAGACTTGCCAATGGATCCAATGGTTATGGATATTGACTTTACCGAATTTCCAATTTTAAACATAAACCTTTCGGGCGATTACAGCATAGACGAACTAAAAACCTATGCCGAAAAGCTGGAGGAAGATATTGAAACAGTTTACGAAATTTCTAAGGTTCAAATTCAGGGTTTGCCCGAAAGAGAGGTAAAGATTTCGGTGGATCCCTACAAAATGGAATCTTTTCAGGTTGGCTTTGGCGATATTGAACAAGCAATTGCTCAGGAAAATGTCTCAATGTCGGGAGGGGAATTGCTAGTTGACGGAATGAGAAGAACCGTTAGGGTTGTTGGCGAATTTGTTGATCTTAATGAAATTAAAAACATTGTAGTAAAACACGAAAATCACAATATTGTTTATTTATGGCAACTTGCCGAAGTAAGCGAAGATTATGAAGAGGTTATTAGTATTACACGACTTTTTCATCAACCTGTAATTTCTTTGCAGGTTATTAAGAAAGGTGGAGAAAACCTGCTTTCAGCAACTGCTCAGGTAGAACGAATTTTAAAGGACGCTGTTGAAAAAGGTACAATTCCCGGACCCGATAAGCTAAAGATTTCAATTACAAACGACCAGTCGGATATGGTTAAGAAACAGCTTGCCAATCTTGAAAATTCGATGATTATTAGTATGATTTTTGTAATTGTTGTTCTTTTCTTTTTCCTGGGAACCCGAAATGCTCTTTTTGTAGGCCTGGCTATTCCGCTTTCCATGTTTCTATCCTTTGCAATTATGGGAGGAATGGGTTACAAACTAAATATGATTGTGCTATTCTCTCTAATTCTGGCACTTGGTATGCTTGTAGATAACGCAATTGTTGTTGTGGAAAATATTTACAGGTTTATGGATCAGGGACATTCGAGATTCAAGGCCGCAAAACTTGCTGTTGGCGAAATTGCTGTTCCTATTATTGCATCAACAGCTACAACTTTGGCTGCTTTTGTTCCTTTGGCATTCTGGGACTCAATTGTTGGTAGTTTTATGTCGTATTTGCCTGTAACTCTAATAATTGTATTAACATCTTCGCTTTTTGTTGCGCTGGTTATTATTCCGGTTTTTGCTTCAAGTTTTGGTAAAACTCAGGAAGGAAAAGCCAATCTGAAAAGGGGTATTATTATTAGCTTTGTTTTTGGTTTGCTGGCACTAATGGTTTCGGGCGACTTGATTATTGGTTTAAATATTGCTCTTATTTCATTAATTATCACTATTTTAAATCATTATGTTCTAAACAAAGTTGCCAAATGGTTTCAAAATGCTTTTCTTACCAAAATGGAAGCTGGATACGATAGGTTTTTGCGTTTTACTTTAAGAGGAATAAACCCGGCTATTTTCTTTGGCTCTACAATTGCTCTTTTGTTTTTTACTCTAATATTTTTTGGCGCAAGCAACCCAAAAGTTGAGTTTTTTCCTAATAACGACCCTACTTACATTAATGTAATGGCTGAATTGCCCATTGGAACAGATGTTCAGAAGACCAATAGGTTTGTTTTGCAACTCGAAAAAGATATAGATAAGCTTATGGCTAAAGAAATTGAAGCCGGAGTTATTGAATCTATTTTGGTAAACGTTGGTGCCGGAGCTGTTGGAGAAGATGAGCAGGCATCTGCCGGTAACAGACCTAACAAAGGACTGGTTACCATTTCTTTTGTAGATTACGACAAACGACAAGGAATTAGCTCTTCGGAAATAATGAAAATGTTAAGCGATAGTTTATCAAACAAATATCCAGGCGTTGCTATTACTACTTCAAAAAACCGTATGGGACCTCCTACCGGGAAAGCAATTAATCTGGAAGTTTCGGGCGACGATTACAACAGATTAATAAAATATGCAGATACTATTTCAACTTTAATAGAAAACTCTGAAATTGAAGGTATTGAAGGTCTTTCAATGGATTTACAGACCGGACAGCAAGAACTTATTATTCACATCGATAGGGAGAAGGCTAGAAGATTCGGACTTTCCACAATTCAAATTGCAGGAACAATTAGAACTGCCTTGTATGGAAAAGAGGTTTCCAATTTTAAGAAAGGGGAGGATGAATACCCAATTCAGCTTAGACTTTCAGAAGATATTAAAAATAACATTTCAATTCTAATGAACCAAAAAATTACCTTTAGAAACACAAGAGGTAAACTTATGCAGGTTCCAATTTCTTCGGTAGCTGAATTCGAATATACAACAACTTACGGCTCGGTTAGAAGAAAAGACATGGAAAGGGTTATTACGCTTTCCTCAAATGTGATTGAGGGTTTCAATGCAACTGAAATTAACGAAAAAATTGAAGAATTGTTGGCAAAAATCGAATTCCCAAAAGATTATCAAGATTGTTCCTACTCTTTCTCCGGAGGTCAACAACAAGATCAGCAAGAATCTATGGCATTTTTGATGAACGCTATGCTTATTGCCGTTGCTCTAATTCTCCTAATTCTTGTTTCACAATTTAATTCTATTGTAAAACCATTTATTATTCTGGCTTCTGTATTGTTTAGCACTATTGGTGTATTTGGAGGGCTAGCTACTTTCAACATGAGTTTTGTGGTGGTAATGACCGGAATTGGAATTATTTCGCTTGCCGGTGTGGTTGTTAATAATGCAATTGTGCTAATTGATTACATTGATCTGCTGAAAAGAAAAAGACGTGAAGAACTTGGTTTGGGAGAAAACGATTTCTTACCTTTCGACGAAGCAACGGAATGTATTGTGCAGGCAGGAAAAACTAGACTTCGTCCGGTGCTTTTAACAGCAATTACTACAATTTTGGGTCTTTTTCCAATGGCTCTGGGTATGAATATAGATTTTGAAGGGTTAATAACTAACTATGCACCAAATATTTACATTGGTGGTGATATGGCGCATTTTTGGGGACCTTTGTCGTGGACAGTAATTTTCGGATTAAGCTTTGCAACATTCCTAACTCTTGTTATTGTGCCGGTAATGTACAGAATTGCAAATCGTTCTAAATATCATATAATTAGATTTAAGGAAAATTATGCAGGCAAAATTGCTTAACTTATTGTAGGTATTATTTTCTTACCAAAGAAATTTCAAAAACATTTGGCCATAGTTTGCCGGTTATAAATAGTCTTTTTGTTTTTGAATCCCATGCAATGCCGTTCAATACATCAACATTGCCCGTATAATTGGTAGTTTTTAATAAACCGGTTAAATCTATTTGACCGGTTATCTTCCCTGTTTCAGGGTTAATAATAACAATAAAATCGGTGAGATATACATTTGCGTAAATCTCACCGTTTATATATTCAAGTTCGTTTAGATTAGTTATTGGCCCATTGTTATTATAAACTTCTATTGTTTCAATCACATTAAAATTGTCTTTATCTAAAACAAATAATTTATTGGAGCCATCTGTCATATAAAGTTTTTTACCGTCGCTTGTTAATCCCCAGCCTTCTGTGCTAAATTCGAAATTCTTAATAAGTTCGAAACTATTTTTGTTGTAAACAAACCCCTTATTTTCTCTCCAACTTAGTTGATAAATATTATCGCCTATAATCGTAATACCCTCTCCAAAAATATTTGGTGGCATGTTAAAATAATCTTGAATTTTGCCGTCTTCCAAACTTACTTTTCTAATAGTAGATTCGCCATATTGACCGGTTCCTTCGTAAAGAAAGCCATCTTCATAAAACAAACCCTGAGAATATGCCTTTGTGTCGTGTGGGTATTTTTTTACAATTTTGTAGGAGTACATAATCGGCTCAATTTCCGATTTAATTTGTACAGAAGTTGATATTTCTTCTTCTTCACCGGAAAAATACGATTTTAACTTTATTGAATGTCTTCCTAGCTTGTTTTCTTTTGTATTCCAATTATGTAGAAGGGGAAAATCCAAAGATGAAACCACTCTTTTTCCATTGATAAATAAAACTGCAGAATCAGGTTTTACATTAAGCTCCTTTGGTGAAGCTTCAATTGGAACAATTTCACCATGGGCAATAAGAATATTGGAAGCAGGATAATCAAAACTCATCCTTATTTCCTTTTTTATTGGTTTTTGAACGGTATCAACAGGCTTTTTTGTCCCGGATGAAGATTTTTCTTTATCATCGGAACACGATTGAAAAATAAACACAGACAGCAAAATTGCAGCAGAAACTGCTTTTATTAAACTACTTACCCGAAAATTCCCAGTCGAAACCATCTTTTTTATCTTTAATAATGAAACCTATTTTTTGTAATTCATCTCGAATTTGATCTGCAGATTGGTAGTCTTTCATTGCTTTAAGTTTTATTCTAGTTTCTAAAAGCATATTTACCAAACCGGGAACTAAAGTATCGTTGTTGCTATTTTCTTTTTCTTCTTTAAGCCCCAGAATTTCAAAAACATAAACATTGAAAAGAGTTTTTAGTTTTTTCAGATTCTCTTTATCTATTGTTTCTTTATTTTCGGAAATACAATTAATAATTCTAACGCCTTCGAACAAATGAGCCATTAAAATAGGGGTATTAAGGTCGTCGTTCATTGCTTTTCGGCATTTTTCTTCAAGGCCTGCAATATCTACTGATGAATTTTCTGAAGCTTTAATTTTCTCAATAGTTTTTACTGCTGCAAGAAGTCTTTGCATTCCTTTTTCTGCTGATTGAAGGGCTTCATTAGAAAAATCTACTGTGCTTCTGTAATGTGCCTGAAGAATAAAAAACCTAACCGTCATTGGGCTGTAGGCTTGAGTTAGAAGCTTGTGATTTCCGGTGAAAAATTCTTCAAGGGTAATAAAATTCCCCAGCGATTTGCCCATTTTTTGTCCGTTTATGGTAATCATATTGTTATGAACCCAAAAATGCACCGATTCTTTTCCGTTTGCTGCTGTGCTTTGGGCAATTTCACATTCGTGATGGGGAAACTGCAAATCCATTCCGCCGCCATGAATATCGAATTCATCGCCCAAATATTTGGCACTCATAGCAGAACATTCTAAATGCCAACCCGGAAAACCCTCGCTCCATGGTGATGGCCAGTGCATTATATGTTCAGGAGATGCTTTTTTCCAAAGAGCAAAGTCGAAAGAGTTTTTCTTTTCATCCTGACCTTCCAAATCTCTTGTGTTTGCCAACAAATCTTCAAGCACTCTGCCTGAGAGTTTTCCGTAATGATGTTTTTTATTGTATTTTTCAACATCGAAATATACAGATCCGTTTACCTCGTATGCAAAACCGTTTTTTAGAATATCTTCTATCAGTTTTATTTGTTCAATTATATGACCGGAAGCACGGGGTTCAATACTTGGACTTAACACATTAAGCATTCTCATGGATTCGTGGTATCTTTCGGTGTAATACTGCACAATTTCCATTGGTTCCAGTTGTTCCAGTCTGGCTTTTTTCCCAATTTTGTCTTCGCCGCTGTCGGCATCGTTTTCTAAATGACCAACATCTGTAATATTTCTAACATATCTAACTTTGTAACCGGAATATTTCAGGTATCTGAAAAGAATATCAAAAGTAATTGCAGGTCGGGCATGTCCCAAATGTGGGTCGCCGTAAACTGTTGGTCCGCAAACATAAAGCCCAACATTTGGCGGGTTTATAGGCTTAAAGTTTTCTTTGTTTCTGCTAAGGGTGTTGTAAAGTAATAAGTCGGTCATAACAAAAAAGTTTTCTGACCTCAAAGGTAGAAAAATAATTGTTTTTCATTTATTCTTTGAGGTTAATAAATTGTGGGGAATTTGAAAACATCATTGGATCAGCATTAAATTTAATAAGCCGCTGTCATTCCACCGTCAACCAAAACAGATTGCCCGGTAATGTAAGTGTTTAAAGGGGAACATAGAAATAAAGCCAAATTGCCAATTTCTTCTGTTTTTCCATAACGCCCCAAAGGAATATTTTCTAAATTTTTTCTAATGTATTCTTCTATTGAAAGTTCTGCTTTTTCTGCCTGAGCTTTATTAACCTCTGCAAGTCTTTCTGTATCTATTCTGCCGGGGGCAATTACGTTGGCAAGAATTCCAAATTTTCCATACTCTCTGGCTAGGCTTTTTGTAAAACCCATAATTCCGGTTCGTAATGAGTTTGAAAGCATTAACTGATCTATTGCGGCTTTAATTGAAGTAGATGTATGATTAACTATTCTGCCTCCATTTTTTTTCATGCCGGGCAATACAGCTCTTGTCATTCTTACATAATTAAGCAAAGTTAATTCAAATGCCATTTGCCACTTTTCATCTGTTAGTGTTTCAAAAGTTCCAACCGGAGGACCGCCTGAATTGTTAAATAATGCCCAAACAGGACCGTTAAGTTTTTCGGCGTAGCTCACTGCTTTGGCTATTTCTTCGGGGTTTCTTAGGTTGCAGGAAAAAAAGTCGGGTTTGTTTCCTGTTAAATCCGCAATTTCTTCAACAGCCTTTTTAAGATCTTCCTCGTTAATATCGAGTAAAATTACTCTGGCATTTTCCCTTGCAAATGATGTTGCAACGCCTTTTCCAATGCCATTTGCAGCAGCAGAGACAATTACATTTCTGTTTTTCAAATCTAAATCCATAGTTTTTTCTTCAAAAGAAACAAAAGGGATTTAAAAAAGCAAACATTTAAGGCTTTAAACTTTCCAACTAATAAACTACCTTTGCAGGCAAATTAAAATTTAATAACCTGAATTTATGACACAGGAAGATCTTTTCAAGAAAATTATTGCTCACAGCAAGGAATATGGTTTTATTTTTCAATCGTCGGAAATATACGACGGACTTTCAGCAGTTTACGATTACGGTCAGAATGGTGTAGAGTTAAAAAACAACATTCGTGAATACTGGTGGAAATCTATGGTACAAATGCACGAAAATATTGTAGGACTTGATTCCGCAATTTTTATGCACCCCACAATTTGGAAAGCTTCGGGTCATGTTGATGCTTTTAACGACCCCTTAATTGATAATAAAGATTCAAAAAAACGATACAGAGCCGATGTACTTATTGAAGATTTTAGAGCCAAATATGAGCAAAAAATAAGTAAGGAAGTAGAAAAAGCTGAGAAGAAGTTTGGCGATGCCTTTAACAAAGAGCAGTTTTTAGCTACAAACCCCAATGTTATTAGAAATGTAGAAAAAATTAATGAGCTTAACAAGCGTTTTGTTGCTGCATTGGAAAAAAACGATTTAAATGAAATTCGTCAGATTATTATTGATAATGAGATAGTTTGTCCTATTTCGGGAACCAAAAACTGGACAGAAGTTCGTCAGTTTAACCTTATGTTTTCCACACAAATGGGCTCCTTAAGCGAAGATGCCAACACAATTTATTTAAGGCCTGAAACTGCTCAGGGAATTTTCGTAAATTATTTGAATATTCAAAAAACCGGAAGAATGAAAATTCCTTTTGGAATAGCACAAACCGGAAAAGCATTTAGAAACGAAATAGTTGCAAGACAGTTTATTTTTAGAATGAGAGAGTTCGAACAAATGGAGCTTCAATTTTTTGTAAAGCCCGGCGAAGAACTAACATGGTTCGAATACTGGAAAGAGCAAAGAATGAAATGGCATAAAGCATTGGGAATCCCTGCCGAAAAATATAGATTTCACCAACACGAAAAGCTTGCACATTATGCTAATGCTGCCTTCGACATAGAATTTGAATTTCCTTTTGGATTTAAAGAACTTGAAGGAATTCACAGCAGAACAGATTTCGATTTAAATCAGCATGAAAAATTCACCAACAAGAAACTTAGATATTTTGATCCTGAGCTAAACGAAAGCTATGTTCCTTATGTGGTAGAAACCTCAATAGGTTTAGACAGAACATTTTTGGCAATAATGACTTATGCTTACAACGAAGAGAAACTTGCCGATGGAACTGAAAGAGTAGTTTTGAAATTACCGGCTGCTTTGGCTCCGGTAAAAGCAGTGGTAATGCCTTTGGTTAAAAAAGACGGTTTGCCCGAAAAAGCTAGAGAAATAATAGACAATCTGAAGTTCGATTTCAACTGTCAGATTGACGAAAAAGATAGTATCGGAAAGCGATACAGACGTCAGGATGCCGTTGGAACACCATTTTGCATTACAGTTGACCACCAAACTTTGGAAGACAACATGGTAACATTACGCTACAGAGACAGTATGGAGCAGGAAAGAATTCCAATTGAACAACTATCCGGAATAATTTCCGAAAAAGTTTCATTAAAAAACCTATTTAAACTTCAGGCTTGAAAAAGGTACTGATAATTACATATTACTGGCCACCGGCAGGCGGAATTGGAGTTTTAAGATGTCTTAAATTCGCAAAGTATTTACGTAAATTTGGATGGGAACCTGTTATTTATGCTCCGGAAAATGCATCATATCCGTATTTAGATAAAACCAACGAAAAAGATATCCCTCAAGGAATTACAATTTTAAAAACCCCTATTTCTGAGCCATTCGGATTGTTTAAGAAACTTTCCGGAAGAAAAAAAAACGATGCTGCAAATCCGGTATATGCCCGAGATAAGAAAGTTGGTTTAATTGATGATTTGGCAATCTGGATAAGAGGAAACTTTTTTATTCCCGATGCCAGAAGCAGATGGATAAAACCCTCGGTTAAATATTTGGTAAAATATTTGAAAGAAAATCCTGTAGATGCAATATTAACCGACGGACCTCCTCATACTAATACAGTTATAGGTTGTAGAGTATCTCAAAAAACGGGCATTCCATGGTTGGCAGATTTTCAAGATCCATGGACTCAGGTAGATTATTACAAAATGTTTAAGATTAGTAAGTGGGCCGATAAAAAACACAGAAAGCTTGAGCAAGAAGCCTTTGCAACGGCAAAAAAAATTACTATAGCCAGTCCCACCTGGGCAAAAGACTTGGAGAGCATAGGAGCCAAAAATGTAGATACTGTTTATTACGGATATGATGAAGATGATTTCATTAACCTTGATTTTACTCCCGATAATGATTTTTCAATAGTTCATGCAGGACTGTTAGGATACGACAGAAAGCCGGATGTGTTGTTTGAAGTTCTTTCTGAGCTAAAAAAGGAAATCCCGGGATTTTCTGAAAAGCTAAAGCTGAAATTTGCAGGAAACATTGACTTTTCGGTAAAGGAAGTTCTTAAGGAAAAAGGGCTTGAGGAAAATCTTGTGGAGCTTGGAAATATTACAAAGCCCGAAGCGCTTCAACTAACAGTAAAAGCTCATATTTTACTACTTCCTTTAAACAAAGCCGATAATGTAATGGGAAGAATACCCGGAAAAATTTACGAAAATTTAAGGGCTTACCGACCAATACTGGCATTGGGACCAAAAAACAGCGATGTGGATAAGATTATTACCAAAGTAGGAGCAGGAAAAACTATTGAATATGAAGATTTTAAAGAAACGAGAGACTTTATTGTGAATAAATATAACTTATTTTTAGAAGGAAAGAATTTTATTGAAAAAGGAGAAGTGTCGTATCTCTCTAATGAAAATCAGACCAAAAAAATTGCAGAATATCTGAATAAAATCTCTAACCATGAAGTATAAAGCATTATGTTATCTCGACGATGAACAGGGCAGGGATGCAGAGTTAATAATGCCCTTGGTATGTTTTGCAGAGATGTATCTGAATTGCAAAGTTGAATTTGCATTTGTTTGGAATATTCATGCTATTTACAGAAAAAAACCTGACATAGTTTTGCTGCCCAATACTGTTGGTTCTCAGTGGTATTTTGAAATATCGCAATATGCGGCGCAACAGGGCATAAAAGTTTTTGCCCTAATATCGGAAGGAAATTTTAGAACCAATGGAACTTTTAATTATTGGGGATATAATACCGACAAGAAGTATTATCAGGAATACCTTTGCCATTGGTCAAAAAGGACAAGAGATTTTTTAGCTGAGGAATTACCCGAAATAGCTGAAAAAAATGTAGTTACAGGAGCTACCGGTTTCGATAGATATATAACTGATGAGTTTCCCGGAAGAAAAGAATTTCTAAAAAGAAGAAACCTACCCGATTACAAGAAAATAATTGGTTATGCAGGCTGGGCTTTTGGAAAAATTTACAGCGATACAGGCAGAATGGAAATATATGGTAATCACAAAGAAAAAGCCCCTGCCAGAATTAAGTGGATGGAAGAACAGATGTATAAAGTTGAGGCATTTTTAAGAGAATTAATATCAGCAAATCCTGACATACTTTTTATTTTAAAAAGGCATCCCAACGAAACCCATCCGCATATTACCAAAGAAAGTTTAAATGAAATGATCCGTCTGCAAGACCTGCCCAACGTGCTTTACGTAAGAGACGACGAGCCAATTCATGAACTAATTGCCATTTCTGATATATGGACAGGTTTTGAAACCACAACCGCTATGGAAGCCTGGATGTTGGGCAAAAGAACTGTATTGTTTAACCCCGATCCTGATTTTGTAAGAGATAAAGTGCATAAAGGTTCGGTTATAGCAAGAACTACTGCAGAAGCTCAGAAACTTATTAATGAATTTTACCAGACCGTTGATATAGAAGCTTTTCATACTCCTGATAAAGTTCAAATTAGAAAAGAAGTAATAAGAGAAACAATTGGTTACGACGATGGCTTAAACCATGTGAGAGCCGGATTTTATTTAAGAAAAACCCTTATTGACTGTAAAAAAGAAAATATTAAACTGAAATTTTCCTTCAGGTATTTTAAACGCTTTTTAGGCTTAAGAATAGGTTCGTTTTTCTATATTAAACAATTGTTTATTAGATTGCCAAAATTTAAAAAGACCGTTTGGATATTTGAAAGGCACAAGCTAAGAAATCTGAAAGTGTTGAGAAAAAGGAAAGAAATCAACCTCAGAAAGTATTATTCTGAAAAAGGGCTGATTTCTATAGAAGATTTCGAGAAATTTTGGCAAACTACTATTTAATAAGGACGCTGGTTTCTTATTCAACAACTAATTTAACCACTTTTACTAAATTATCTCCGGTTATTTTACAATTATAAATACCTGCTTTCAACATTGAAATATCAATTTTACTTGTTGCATCTATTTTGTTACTGAAAACAAGCTGGCCGGTAATCTCAAAAATATCGAATTTTAGAGAAGAACAATTATCGGGACAAGAAATTGTTAGTGAATTTTTTGCAGGGTTTGGATAAATATCGGGCAATTGATTCAAAGATTCATAGATATTAAGACAATCGTCAACTATCACATTAACAGGTTGACGCGGTGAAATACAAACTTGTTCAGTAATCTTCCAATCGTAGAAATAGTAGTAATAATCTGTTGGCCCTGTACTTGCACTAGAGTTTTTAATACTTATTTTTCCCGCAAGGTTGTATGGGTACGAAAGTGTTGATTCAGTATTATTTCTAAATAAATTTGGTGCACCTAACCCCACAAGTTGAAGGTTTGTTGCCTCAGAAAGTTCAAAATCTAATTCTACCCTGCTTATGCCATTTGGAATGTAAACATCTTTTTGTTGAAGTATTCCGCCAGCAGAATTTCTTAAGGCAAAAGATCTGTTTCCGGCACCATCTGCATTTACTTCTACCGATTCTAATATGCAGCTTTCATAGCAATCAAATACCAAATAATGGATATAGGAAGCATTTCCAAAAAATCCACCTCCTGTCGTATTATTAGTTTCTCCAACAAATTCAGGATCTGAACTCACGTAATTCTCAGCATAATAAGTATAAGTTCCGGGGTCGTTAATAACACTGGTTGTATAGGTATTTCCAGTAAAAAATGGGGTGGCATCATTTATTTCATAATACCAATTTATTAGGCCGGTACCGGTAGCAGAAATAGTAGCAGTTTCTTCTGCACAAATGCTGTCTCCGTTTACTGTAGGTGCATCCGGCATATTTACAACAATATAATTAGTACTTGTAGCCGAATTTTCACCGAATTCATTACCTGCAGTTAGTGAAACCGAATAAACACCATTTTCTGTATATGTGTACGAAGGGTTTTGACTTGTTGAAGTTCCTCCGTCTCCAAATTCCCATGACCATGAGTTAGGGGCATTTGTTGATTGGTCGGTAAACTGAACTATTCCTGTGCATGTTTCGGTTACGTTAGCCGAAAAAGCCGCTGCCGGAGGGGCTTCAGGCATTGTACATTGCCACGAAATTTCGTATCCTGAACCGTTTACAGCACCATCGGAATAATGTCGTATTGTAATAGAACCACCTGTTGAATTTATTGTTCCGGGGCTTCCTGTAGTGTTGCAGAATGTTCCCAAAAGAGGCGAAGATGTGCTGCTACCGTCAAAAATTTGTACATAGTCGTAATCGCAGGTGCTTCCACTTCCTGCTTCAATATCGAAACTATTAAAAGTTAAACTTATAGAACTAGCTCCGGGAGGTGAAATTGTAAGATTAATGTCTGTATTATCAAGATATGAACCGCCGGGTCCACCATTATCGTAAATTAATCCATTGCAGGCCGTTTGTGTTGGTGCAATTCCTGAATTTGGCATAACCACTATACAATCCAGATCTTCGTCTATAACAATGTAGGCTGTTTTCATCTCAGTATCTTCTCCACAAGACCCACCATTAGCGTATAGTTCAACAGTATATGTTCCGTAATTGGTGTAAGTGTGTGAAGGGCTAATTGTTGTGCTTGTTGCTCCATCTCCAAAATTCCATGAAAAGGAAGATCCATTAATACTAAGGTTGCTGAAATTTACTGTTAGTGGGGGAGCGCATGCTGAAACTATTCCGGCTTCAAACTCGCTTAATACATAAGGAACATAAGCTCCTCCAAGACCAATTGCATGCATAGCGTCGGTTACACTTGCAACTTCCGGGCTACATTCTCCATAAAGGTCAATTGCCGATTGAATTGCATAAAATCTTGCATCTGCATATTGTGAAGATTCAGTTAGATAAACAGTTAATAATCTGAAAGTAATTGCTCCGGCTTTTTCCATTCCAATTCCTGTAACGCTATAACTATCTGAGTTATCGTTGGTTCCGCTTCCGCCTTCGCATATAAGATAGTACCAGTACATAAGTGCACCACAATTTGTATGAACTCCTCCATTATCTCCTGTGCCTGTTACCCAGTTTGCTCCCAGATAAGTATCCGGTAATCCATAGGCATTTGGATTTTGAAGTGACCTAAATGCACTTCCAATATCTTCTCCAATTAGCCAGTTTCCCGCTCCTTCTCTTCCATAAAACTCAACTGTTGTACCAAAAATATCTGAAAAAGCTTCGTTTAATGCACCCGATTCGTTCGAATAAATAAGGTTTGCTGTGTAAGATGTAAGTCCGTGAGTTATTTCATGTGCAGAAATATCAATTGTGGTAAGTGGTGTATAGCTTGAACTACCGTCACCGTAACTCATTCTGTAACCATCCCAAAATGCGTTTACATTGCTGGGATAACCCAAATCCATAAGATTAAAATGAACGTAACTTTTTAAGGCAAGGCCCGCTCCGTTAATTGAATTCCTTCCATGAACAAGGTAATAGTAATCGTAAGTCATTTCCGCAGCCCAATGAGCATCCGTTGCATATTCGTCTAACTCAGCATTTATATTGTTCCAGTTATTGTCGGTGTCTGTAAAATCTACTGCACTTCCGTAATCGGTTTGCATATTCATATCATAGGTTTCAATTCCATTGCCTCTACCTGTTTCTCTTAATCTGTAATATCCACCATAACTGTCTGCTGTAATTGCTCTGGTTCCTGAATATACTGTTTCGGCACTTCCAACCACATCAGCATTGTGTATTAGTTTATTCTCAAATAGAATTTCTCCCGAATTAGCATCTACATAAACAAATGAGTGTTTTATGGGTTTATGAGAATAGATTTTAAATTTCCACGCAAGTTTATAATTGTTTTTTTTAAAATTTGTTTCAGTAGGAAAAATAACTAACTCTCCTGTAGGAAAATAAGTAGCATTAGTATTGTTAGTTTCTTGCTTAAGGTGTAATTCCGCAGAAGAAAGCTCCCATTTATATACTTCTGCACCAATGTATTCTTTAGCTTTTTCTAAGGCTGAAAATTCAGAAATAGAAGGATTAATGGAAATAGAAATATTATCGGGTAATGTTCCATTTATAGAGTTTATTTTTTCATTTTCAGATCTAGTAATGTATGTGGCAAATTCAACAGGAACGCCTTTGTAATAAAGTCTGTATCTAGTAAGTTGCTCATTTTTTGCAGTATTTTCTTTTTGAAAAGCCTTGAGTTCGAAATTTCCATTTGGAAAAAAATGGGAAATCCATTTTTCAAAATAAACTTCCTGGACTTGTTTTCCTTCACGAAATCTTACGAAATCTGGAATTGAAGAAAAATCTTTTAATTTTACAACCTCAGCTCCGTTTATTATTTCATTAGCTTTTGAACCGGTAAATACTTGACTAAAACTGCAATAAGAAATTAGCAGAATAAGGATTAGGAAGAGATTTTTCATGACTTTTGTAATTGATTATTCAATAAAGATAAATGAAATTGGCTCTTAATATTCTATTTAGGAATACTTTTTTTCTTGCTTTTATACTTGTGGCAGGTTTTTGTATACAATAGTTTAAATATTAATCCAAACTGTTCTTTATTATGTCGTTCTGAATTATTTATATTCTTTTACTGTCTTTTTAAACCTACTATATGCAAAAGTGTAGCTAAATAAAAAACCGGCAAAAAATCTCTGCCGGTCACTTCTTAAATTAAATTGCCTTCAAAAATATTATCGTTGCTTAAGTTTGGCGTCCATGCTTAATGTGGCATGAGGCACTGCTCGCAATCTTTCCTTTGAAATAAGTTTGTTGGTCTCGCGGCATATTCCGTAAGTTTTATTCTCTATTCTAATTAGCGCCGCCTGCAAATGCTGAATAAACTTTTGCTGCCTTTGAGCTAAACGTCCTGCCTCCTCTTTCGATAGTACCGCTGCACCCTCTTCCAAAACTTTAAATGTGGGAGAAGTATCCTGAGTATCGTTACCGTCACTATTGTTTATTGAAGACTTCAAAATTTCATAATCAGCTTTTGCTTTATCAAGTTTGTCCAAAATAATTGTCTTAAACTCCTGAAGTTCTTCATCTGAATATCTTGTTTTTTCTTTTTCCATAAATCCTCCCGTTTTTTTTTTGTTAGTAATCTTCCAAATCCCTTACTATGCCTTAATTACATCAATATATGTAACAATATCATTATCAACTTCTACGAGCTGCTTCTCATTTTGTTCCATTTTATCAATCAAATTAATCGACAATGCAAGTGTTTGTTGTCCAATATATTCTTTAAATGTGTTAATTGCTTCATTAATAGCTTGATGTCTTAAGATTTTTACATGTATCTTATCTGTTACATCAAAACCTGATTCTTTTCTTATGTTTTGAATTCTGTTAATAAATTCTCTTGCAATTCCTTCTTGTCTAAGTTCTTCATTAACAGTAATATCTAATGCTACCGTGTATTTTCCTTCGTTGCTTACAAGCCAACCCGGAATGTCTTCCGACATTATTTCTACATCATCAATATTTACCAAAACTTCCTGATTTTCTACAATTAAGAGCTTGCTTCCTTGTTTTTCTAAATTGTTAATATCTTCCTGTGAGAAACTTACAATGGCTTCAGAAACTTGCTTCATTAACTTACCATATTTTGGCCCAAGTTTCTTAAAGTCGGGTTTAATTTTCTTTACAAGTATTCCTGCTGTATCTTCCAGATATTCAATTTCTTTGACATTTACTTCCGATAAAATTAATCCCGATATTTCTTGCAATTGCTCCTTAAATTCGGCAGTAAGAACAGGTATCATTATCTTTTGCAGTGGCTGCCTAACTTTTAAATTTACTTTTCTTCTTAAACCTAAAATCATTGACGATAATTTCTGAGCAATATCCATTCTCTCTTCAAGCTTTTTGTCAATTCTACCACTATCAGATTCAGGCCATTTTGTTAGGTGAACAGAAACTTCTTTGTTTCTTTCGGTTCCTTCATTCAAATCTTTAAACAAACGGTCGCAGTAAAATGGTGCTATTGGTGAAGCTAGCACAGCAACTGTCTCCAAACAAGTGTAAAGTGTCTGATAAGCAGCAAGTTTATCCTGATTCATTTCGCCACCCCAAAATCTTTTTCTGTTAAGTCGTACGTACCAGTTCGAAAGATTTTCCATTACAAAATCCTGAATTGCCCTACCGGCTTTGGTTGGTTCGTATTGCTCGTAGTATTCTTTTACTTCTGAAATAAGACTGTTTAGCAATGAAATAATCCAACGGTCAATTTCCGGTCTTTCCGAATGTTCAACTTCTTTTTCCTTACCTGTGAAATTATCAATATTAGCGTAAAGTGCAAAGAATGAGTAGGTATTGTAAAGTGTTCCGAAGAATTTCCTTTTAACCTCGTCAACTCCATCAACGTCAAACTTTAAGTTGTCCCAGGGCTGACTATTTGTTATCATGTACCATCTTAAAGGATCGGCTCCGTATTCTTCCATTGTAATAAATGGATCTACTGCATTTCCTAGGCGCTTCGACATTTTATTTCCGTTTTTGTCTAGCACCAAACCGTTAGATATAATATTTTTAAATGCAACACTGTCTGAAACCATTGTGGCTATTGCATGAAGTGTAAAGAACCAACCCCTTGTCTGGTCAACTCCTTCAGCAATAAAATCTGCCGGAAAAAATCTTTTATCTTCAATAAGTTCTTTATTTTCAAACGGATAGTGAAGCTGAGCGTAAGGCATTGCTCCCGAATCGAACCAAACGTCAATAAGGTCGGGCTCGCGAAACATTTTCTTGCCATCATCGGAAACTAGCACCACTTCATCAACAAAAGGTCTATGAAGATTAACTTTTTGGTAGTTTTCTATAGAATTATCGCCGGGAACAAAATTAGCCAACGGATTTTCTTTAATAAATCCGGCTTTCACAGATTTCTCCATTTCGTTTTTCAGTTCCTCAACAGAACCTATAACTTTTAATGATGTCCTGTCTTCTGTTGCCCAAATTGGCAGAGGAGTTCCCCAATATCTCGATCTGGAAAGATTCCAATCGACCAAATTTTCAAGCCATTTTCCGAATCTTCCTGTTCCTGTTGACTGTGGTTTCCAGTTAATTGTATTATTTAATTCAATCATTCTGTCTCTTACAGCAGTTGTCTTAATAAACCATGAATCAAGAGGATAGTAAAGAACAGGCTTATCGGTTCTCCAACAATGTGGGTAGGAGTGTTCGTATTTTTCAACCTTAAAGGCTTTATTTTCTGTTTTAAGTTGAATTGCAATATCCACATCTAGTGTAGTGGTTTCGGAATTGGCATTTTCGTCGTATTCATTTTTTACGTAACGTCCCGAAAAATCTTTGTAGTTTTCAATATTAACAAATTGTTTTACAAAGCTTTCTGCCATTTCCTGAATTGGAACCATTCTACCTTTTTTATCAACCAAAGGTGAAAGAGTTCCGTCTGCCATTTCAACCAAAAGACCTGTAATATTATTTTCTTTTCCTACTCTAAAGTCGTCGGCACCAAAAGTTGGAGCAATATGTACAACACCTGTACCATCTTCGGTTGTAACAAAATCTGCCGTTACCACTCTAAAAGCATCGCCATTTGGTTTTACCCAGGGAATAAGTTGTTCGTAAGTAACACCGGCAATTTCGCTTCCTTTGTATTTTCCAATTAATCTGAAAGGAATGTTTTTGTCGCCATCTTTATAATCTTCGAAAGGCAATTCCGCATTTTTAACGGGGAAATAGTAGTTATATCGGTCTTCGGCAAGAATTACGGAAACTTTCTTAAAAGTATAAGGATTGTAAGTTTCAACTTTAAGGTATTGAATATTTTTTCCTACAGCCAAAGCAGTATTAGAAGGCAAAGTCCATGGCGTTGTTGTCCATGCCATAATTCTCACATCCTCATTATTTTCTGAGAAGAGAAATTTAGATTTTTCATTTTTGACAACAATAAATTCACCAACTGCAGTTGTATCTTTAACATCTTTGTAGCAACCGGGTTGGTTAAGTTCGTGAGTACTTAGGCCTGTACCGGCAGCGGGAGAATAAGGTTGGATAGTATAACCTTTGTAGAGAAAATCTTTTTCGTAAAGTTTTTTCAGAAGAAACCACAAAGACTCTATATATCTGTTGTCGTAGGTTATGTAGGGGTTTTCCATATCCACCCAATAACCCATAGTGTTTGTAAGTTTTTCCCATAAATCGGTGTATTTCATTACATCCTTTTTGCAGGCATCGTTATATTCGCTAACAGAAATTTTCTTTCCAATATCCTCTTTTGTAATACCAAGAGATTTTTCAACGCTAAGTTCAACGGGTAGTCCATGAGTATCCCAACCGGCTTTTCTAAGCACTTTAAAACCGTTAAGAGTTTTATATCTGCAAAAAACATCCTTAATAGTTCTGGCCATAACATGGTGAATTCCGGGAATACCATTAGCTGAAGGAGGGCCTTCATAAAAAACAAATAGAGGTTTTCCTTCTCTTGTTTCAATACTTTTTTCGAATGTATTATTTTCTTTCCACTCCTCTGCTACATCTTTATTTACAGTAGAAAGATCAAATTTCTTATGTTCGCGGAAACGTTTGTTCATCAGTAATTTTATTGTTTAAAAAATAAGTTTGCAAATATAGTTTGAAAGAGAGTAAAAACAATAAAAAAAACGGATTTTGATTAATAAAAAGACTTTTCGATTTGGTTAGATTATTATTAAGAAACAAGACAGCTCATTAAGGCAAATTTAGAATAAACCCAAGAGCATATTATAAGGTGAAAAATACCAATTAGGCTCTTTTTAATAATGATCTGCATTTCTCCACCATTTTAGAGTAGCATAAAATCCTACCAAGAAAGTTGCAAAGATTAATATGTAACTACTTAAAACAAGATGAAATTCAGGTCCCTGTCCTCCTGATGATAATAGTCCTGGAATAGCCCATGGAAAATATGGTCCTAAACCAACCAGACCGGTAAAATTGGCTATAATCATAGTAAAAATTACGAACCCCAGAGGAGCAATTATCCCTCTAGTATAACCTGTAAGCCATGCTATTGGAGAAAGCAAAAGCAAAGTAAGACCGGTTGCACCAAAAAATCTAAATACAAAATCGGCAAAAGCCAAATTAGACCAATGGGGTAGATTAAGAATAAAACCCATAGTGCAACTAACCAAAAATAATACAATAGCCAAAAATATGCACCAGACAAAAACCAGCAGCAACTTTGCGCCAACCATTGAAAGCCTACCAATAGGAACTGCAAGAATATCTTTAAAAGTCCTGTTTATATGTTCGTTACCAAAAACCCACGAGGTAACAAATCCAAAACCAATAAGTCCGAGACCTGCCAAAGATTGATTAATTAATGTAAGATATCCTTTCCAGTCTTGTTGTCCCAACATTTTCGCTTTTACCCCAACAATCCCAAGTTTTTGAGAAATTTCAGGATTGCTTGCTACATAAATCATTAATCCTATCATTAAAGGAAGGAATGTAAAAACAAATACAGTAGCCCAAAACACCCTTGATTTTTTATTTTTGAGTAACTCAACCCTAAAAGCAATAATAAAATTTTTCATGACTATTTGTTTTTAATTGTTCTTAAAAAATACGACTCCAAATCTTCCTCCTCCACTTTAATCATTGAAAGTGGAATATTGTTGTTTACTATAAGAGAAGAAACAATTTCGGGATGCGAAATTAAATCTGCATCATCAATTTTTATGAAATTATTCCAAAATCGAGCTATAATATGTTTTTCTTTTAGTATTGAAATAGCTTTTTCGTTATCTCCTGTATTGAGTAATAATTCCTTTTTACAAAGTTTTTTAAGTTGTTCTGAATCAATTTCTTCAATCAGCTTTCCATCATGAATAATTCCAATTCTTGTGGCAAACCTAGAAACTTCATCAAGAATATGACTTGAAATAAATACCGTAATCCCATGGTTTTTAGCCAAATCGACCAACAATTCTCTTATTTCTTGTATTCCGGCGAGATCTAGTCCATTAGAAGGTTCATCCAATAATAAGACAGAAGGATTATGAATTAAAGACTTAGCAAGACCTAAGCGTTGCGCATTGCCTAAAGATAAATGTCTGGCCTTACGATTCGAGTATTTTGAAATCTTCAATCTATCCATTACAATGTTAATAGCATCCTTATCTGACACTTTTCTTAGCCTTCTGAATATTTCAAGGTTCTGCTTTACTGTTAGTTCAGGATAAGCATAAGGAACCTCAACCAAATAGCCAACATCTTTCCATAGGTCAATAGAGCCGGAAAAAACCTGTTTCCCCTTAATATAAGCCTTGCCTTCAGATGGATTAATCATTCCTAAAAGCATTCGAATAGTAGTCGTTTTTCCTGCTCCATTTAGACCAAGAAAACCGTAAATTTCTCCTTTACCAACACTGATTGAAAGATTAGACACAGCCTTAACTTCCTTATAAGTTTTGGAGAGATTTTCCGTTGCAATAATTTCATTCATATTTATTATTTTTATACCGACCGTTTGGTATGTTAATTAAGAAAAAAAATCAAGTTTTCAGATTTTCATAAATAGCATTATAATTTCTTCTAAGTAATTCTCCATAATTGCCGGATTTATCATTATTAATAAACCGCATAAAAACCCCGTCATTACTATACAAAAACAATTTAGCAATATCAATATTATTAGTTTTACTTCTTATTTCTCCACTTTTTTTCGCATTTGCCACAACAGTTATCCAAGATTTCAAATCTTTTTGGTAATTTTCAAGTTCCATTTTAAGAAACTCCGGAAACCTAGCAGCAGCCTCAAACATTATGAGAAAAAAGTTAACATTAAATTTTTCTTCAGCAGTAAACGAAAACATTAGGATAAGTTCATTAATAGATTTTTGCAGGTAATCAACGTACTGGGAATAAAACAACTTAAGAGAATTCTGATCAAATTTTTCGTAATCAACTTTGCCCATTGACAAAAAGCGCAATACAATTTCCCTAAATAAACTTTCCTTACTTTCGAAATAATGATAGAAAGCTCCTTTAGAAAGACCTGATTTATCAACTATTTCTTTCATGGTTACATCCTTATAACTCTTTTGAAGAAAAAGCATTAATGAAGTATTCAAAATATGTTCACGAGTTTCAATCATATACCGACCGTTTGGTATGCAAAGATAATTTATTCAATAATCATTTGCAAATGAAAATACATTTTTTTTCGATTTCGGAAAAAATGCTTAGAAATTACCACAGAATTGTCCTTAGACAAGCTTGCGTTGGGAAATGAAAGCATAAGCAACGTAACGAAGATTTGAACAAACCAACCAGCGCTTATCATGAGCCCGACAAAGGGCAAATCCTTGTAAAAACATGACCATTCAATCAAAGATGTTGTGGAACAATTATTCCTGCAAATATTTCATTATTAGTTTATTATTTTGTAATTTGCCGGTAATTGTTTTACGCATAATATTGATATTAACCCGAATATACCGAGATAAATAGAAACCCGTTCAGACATAAATTAAGCAATGAAACAAATTATCTTTCCGGGTGAATTTTATTATCGAATAAATGAATTTATAGTTGTTAAAGAAGGTTGAAGAGCTTATATTCTAAGTTATTGTACAAAATGGAAGGAATATATAAAAATATTATCTTGTTATTTATTTTAATTGGTTTTCAAGGAAATACACAAGATTTTAATATCAAGATGAATTATGGTAGAAATATTGTTTTCTGGAAACTTAGTTCAGGAAGTGGAAAACTTTATGAGAACAAATTTAAAACAAACAGTAGCTGCCTTTTATCTATTGAAAAGGGAATTAAAGAAAAATCTTTTTTTCTTGTTTCTATAAAATTGATATCTGAAAAGCTTGAATTTATGTGCTCGTATTATGACCAACACTCACTATTTCTTCACAAAATCAATATCTTGCAATATCTTTTTGGAATAGGTTATTATCAAAAAGTAGGGATAAACGATTTCTACTCTCTGAACATAGGTATGAGTTTGCATTATCCTAAAATTATAAAATCGGAGACTACAATAGAAGATCTAATTTTAGTTTCTTATACTGATAATATTGAAAAAGATAATAATGTCTGCTTTTCACCTTTTCTAACAATTAATAGAAAAATTTCGGATAGAATTTTAGTAAATTTGGAAATGGACTTTTTAATTAGGCAAAAAATTGCTTATAAAATAACAGACTCTGATTATCTTAATAATACATTTACGTTATCAGCAGGATTTTTAATAAAAATATATTAAGTACATGACAATAATTTTCTATATTGGGAAAATATATTTGTTTTTCAAATAGTTGAGAAATCTTAAAATTTTCTACATCAAGGTTGTTGCATAATAAAATTTTGTCATGTGCACAAAAAAGAAATATTAACAAGAATAATTATTGATTATACCCAAAATGAAAACCACTTCCATGGTACTGTTTTTTTAAAGAAAACCAAAGAAAATGAAAACTGCAATAATTCTTTTAGCTACGATGATTTTTTATTCAACCTCTTGTAAAAAACCAAGATATGATTATTGCACGTGGCCAAGTGAAACAACATCAATGATTAACTATATTAATTTCAATATTAACGATACTTGCAAATATGATAGTCTTCGGATAAGTTTAAAGTTCAATACAAAATATTTGGGAGAATGGCCTCCTTGCGGCACGTTTAACGATTCGGTTATTGGAAAAATTGAAAGCTTAACAGTAATAGCGCATTATTACGACAATACTGATACAATTCTGGATACAATAAATAACATCATAAATTTTGAAATTAATTATTATAATGGCGAAGATCTTGAAGGAAGCCTAAACTACTTAAATGCCTATTCTCCACTTTGTAACACCTATATATTTTTAACCTTATCAGCACCTACTGATACAACATGTTTGCAATTTTTTAAAATAGATTATAAAGAAACTGATGGAACTATTTACTCAACAACTACAAATCCGGTTTATGTAATTCCATAAAATCTATAAATTCATAATTAGGCTGAAAACCCTGAAAATACAATCAAAAAGATGATTACTTGAACAAGCAAGTAGCTAATTTCAGTTTAAATCCTTGTCAAAATAATTCGACAAACGCAGACATATAAGTAAACTATTATTAATACCCCAAAATTTTCAACATAGATTTATAAGATTGCTCCTTGGCAAAAAGTTTTGTGTAATACTCGCCATCCTCGTCGCGGTCGATAATAATGTGTTTTGGCGCAGGAATCAAACAATGCTGAATTCCTCCGTAACCGCCAATAGATTCTTGGTAAGCACCTGTGTGAAAAAGACCAATATATAAAGTTTCTTCCTGACAATATTTTGGAAGATAAACAGCATTTGCATGAATTTCCGTATTGTAATAATCCTGAGAATCGCAGGTCAGTCCACCCAAAAAGACTCTCTCGTACTCCTTATCCCACTGATTTATAGAAAGTAGAATAAACCTCTGTTTTATTGCCCAAGTATCGGGAAGTGTAGTCATAAAAGAGCTGTCTATCATGTTCCATGTTTCCTTATCGTTTTGCTTTTTCTGGTCTAAAATTGAATAGATAACTGCTCCCGATTCTCCAACAGTATAAGAACCAAATTCGGTAAAAATGTCGGGAACCTGAACATTATGAGAATCGCATATATTTTTTATCTGCGAAATAATTTCTTCGGTCATATATTCAAAGTCGTAATCGAAGGCAAGAGAGTTTTTTATTGGGAAACCTCCTCCAATATTTAGAAACTGAAGCTCAGGACATATTTTTTTCAGTTCCGAATATACGTTAACACATTTTGCCAATTCACTCCAGTAATAGGCGTTATCGTGAATACCGGTATTAATAAAG
This sequence comes from Bacteroidales bacterium, assembly GCA_016936815.1. GTDB lineage: Bacteria > Bacteroidota > Bacteroidia > Bacteroidales > GWF2-38-335 > GWF2-38-335. Next base: position 47,432 of record JAFGXD010000114.1, on the reverse strand, counting down.
AAGTGAAGCATTTTTAGTTCAAACTTCGGATTATCTTTAATTCTTTCATTATAGAAATTTACGATATCAACATATCTAATCCCCAGTCTTGATGTATAAAAGTCGAATCTGGGTTCTTCTTCACTTGCAATTCTAATTCCCAATTTCAAAGGTTGCTCAACGCCTTCAAGTATCTCGAGTTCTTCTTTATTGTCAATTACAGCAATTGTATTGTGAAAACCATTATTCCTAATTCTTATTATATTTTCAACATATTGTGGTCTTTTGAACCCATTGCAAATAATGTACTTGTCTTTTGGGAACTTACCCTCTTCGTTTAAAGTTTCTAAAATATGTATATCGAAGGCAGACGAAGTTTCAATATGAACATCGTTTTTAAGAACCTCATCTAGTATAAAAGAGAAGTGAGAACTCTTGGTGCAATAAGAATAATAGTAGTCACCGGAATAGTCAGCTTTGGCAATCGCAACATTAAAAAGTCTCTTCGCTGCTTGAATTTTTTGAGATATTTTTGGAAGATAGGTAATTTTTATTGGTGTTCCGTATTGCTTTATAATATCCATTAGAGGTATATTATTGAAAGATAATTCGTTGTCCTCAACCTTAAACTCCTCTTGTGGAAATTCAAATGTTTGCTCAATTAAATCTATGTACTTTATTTTCATTGCAATAAACTAAAATAGTTAAAAATGGGAAACAAAATTAATCTAATTAATTTAAATTAAGCGTTTCTTTGTAGTTTATTTGGCTCAAATTGATGAAAATTTAACATTCAGCCAAGCTTGTTGTTGTAATTTTTGAAATAGTTTCTTTGCTTGTGAATACGAAAAATGCCTTAAATAGCTAATGAACAGGTTGTTAACGAATTTCTTTAATGGGATTGCGTTTAAGTTTTTTAAAGCAATACAAATGAATCCATCAGACTTAGATTAGTGATTATTGCCTATTGTAAATTATTTAGAATAGTTTCGCTATTGAATTATTTGGAATATTATCTGTGAATTTATTTAATTATCTGAAAACTAAATAATTTACTCTTCTCTTTTAATTACCTCAATAACTTCCTTGGTTTTGTTATTTGGAACTGAAATGGAGATCGTATAGTAGCAAATTTTCCACTTATCGTTTTGTTTTTCAATATATCCTGAAGCTCGACAATATCCCATCCAAGTTTCAAGCAATTCATCAAACCAAACTCTTTCGTAATCGGCAGAAACATATATATTTCTTTCTTTTGCTTTAAAATCCCACGATTTTCCCTGCTCAAAATATGGTTTGTATAAATTCTCAATTTCCATTTTTGTCCAATTTTCTTCGGGATCGGTGCCAATGTAAACTCCATTTTCAGCTATTAATTCGAAAAATTCTTTATCGGAGTTTGCTGCAAATCTATGCCATTGATTCATAAGATTGTTAATTTCGGCTTTAATAGAATCGCTGCTTTTAATTCTTTCCACACAATAATCTGTGTATGAATTGTCAGTTATTTGAGCAATTTTCCAACAATCGTTTTTCTTAACTAGCACGAAATTGTTTGTTCCGCAATGGTGAATCGTATCTCCGTAAAAAAAGACAAAATCTGTCCAACAAAAAGCAAAATCTCTATCAACTTTTATGTCGTAAGCATAAATTCTCTCGTCCCAAATTTTTTCATGGGGATTTGAAACTGCTAACGCAAAATCTTTTGTTGAGGAAATTTCTATTTTGGTATTGTTTTGCTCAAAATAGATGCTTGATAAAAATGCATTCGGCAAAATCAGCTTATTTATTTGCGAAGAATCCCGATTGCGCATTGCATCAAAAACTGAGTTTATTGTAGAAATAATTTCATTATCTTCTTTGTTCTGAGAATACAATGACAAATTAGAAATAAGAGAAAATATTATTATATAGTAAATACTTGGTTTCATGTGTTTGTTTTTTTATATCGTTAACATCGTCTGTCAAATCTAAACGGGGGAATTCGACATGAATGACCATAATTAGTTTTTGTGAAATATTTTCGTCATGACTTTTTCCTAATTTTTCAATTTCAAGAAACAAAAATAATATGAATTATTAATTGTTTAGGCGTAATAAATTTTTTAATTAATTTTATGCCTGACTTTTTTAATGTTAAATGAAGATATATTTATTGTTCTGTTTTGTGGTTTTTCTTTTTGCAATTCAATTAAATAGCTGCAAGAGAGAAAATTCTGTAGGCTGCTTTGTCTCAAATGGCTCAATTATTACTATTAATAGAACTTTAGAAAACTTCTCTGAAATTGAATTAAATCATGTTTTTACAGTTTATTTGGTTCAGGATACTGCATATTATCTTGAAATTACATCCGGGGAAAATATTCTGCCCGGAATAAAATCAGAAGTTGTAAATAGAAGATTAATAATAGATAATAATAATACTTGCAACTGGATGCGTGGGTATTCGAAAATTCCGAAAATAAAAATTCACGCACCGATAATAAAATATATTCAAATTATTGGTGAATGTGATCTGTTTTCGGAAGGAAAAATTAACTCAGACACTATTTTTATTGATGTAGAATCGGGCGCAAGTCTTTGCGATTTAGAAGTAAAATCCGATGTTGTTAAGCTAAAAATTCATGCAGGCACAGGAAAATTTACAATAAAAGGAGAATGTAATTTCTCATATTTTTTCAATCACGGTAATGCACATATTTTTGGAGAAAATCTGAAAGCAAAAAGAGTTCAGATTCATAATAATTCAACAGGAGATGCCAGATTGTACTCGACTGAATTTCTACATATTGAATACATCGGAAGAGGCGATATATATTATAAAGGCAATCCCCCTGAAATCCTTGTTCAGGAATCTTTGGGGGAAGGGCAACTTATCCAAATTGATAACTAAGATAGTTTATCGAGGGCATTTTTAATTCTGTCCATGGCCTTAATCAACAAATCATCGGCTGTTGCATAGCTAAATCTAAGGCAGTTCGGGTCTCCAAAAGCATCGCCTGAAACGGTTGCTACATGAGCTTCAGCAAGTAGGTATAAGGAAAGATCTTCAGGATTTTTTATTAAAGTATCTTTATAAGATTTCCCGAAATAATAAGTAACATCGGCAAAAATATAGAAAGCTCCTCCCGGTACAGAGGTTTTCATTCCTTTAATGTCTTTTGTTTTTTCAAGAACTAAATCTCTTCTGCGTTTAAAGGCTTCACGCATTTTATATGTTGTTGAAAGATCGTGAGTAAGTGCTGCTGTTGCGGCTTTTTGAGCAATTGAACAAACACCGCTTGTTACTTGTCCTTGAAGTTTATTACAAGCTTTAGCTATCCAAAGAGGGGCTCCAATATATCCAATTCTCCAACCTGTCATTGCATAACCTTTAGAAACTCCATTAACAACAACAGTTCTGTTTTTCACGTTTTCGAATTGTGCTATACTTTCATGTTTTCCAACGTAATTAATATGTTCGTAAATTTCATCGGAAATAATAATGATGTTGTCGTGTTTTGCAAAAACGTCAGCCAATGCTTTAAGTTCATCTTTTGTGTATAGCGAACCGGTTGGGTTTGATGGTGAACTGAAAAGAAATGCTCTGGTTTTTGGGGTTATAGCTGCTTCAAGTTGTTCAGGAGTTATTTTAAAATCGTTTTCAATGCCGGCAGGAACAATAACATTAACGCCATCTGCCAGTTTTACCATTTCAACATAGGAAACCCAGTAAGGAGCCGGAATAATTACCTCATCGCCAACATCAACAACGCAAGCCAAAACATTAGCTATTGAATGTTTTGCTCCTGCGCTTACAATTATCTGATCTACAGTGTAATCTAAATTATTTTCTCTCTTAAACTTTTCCACTATTGCTTTTCTAAGTTCAGGAATTCCCGGTACAGGAGTGTAGTAAGAAAAGTTTTCGTCTATTGCCTTTTTGGCTGCTTCCTTTATATGATCGGGCGTGGGAAAATCGGGTTCGCCAACGCTAAGGTTTATTACATCAATTCCTTGAGATTGCAATTCTCTGCTTTTTTGCGCCATTGCAAGGGTCTGACTTACTGCCAGGCTGTTTATTCGGGTCGAGATTTTTTCACTCATGATAAATTTTTTACTAATTATTAAAAATTAAAATTAACAACAATCATTATTTTTGTTACTATTGTAAAACATAAAATCTTAAATTTGCACAAATTATTTAAAAAATAAAAAAATGAATGATTTTCTTGAAATTCTTAAATACACAATTCCCTCTTTAATTGTTTTTGCAACTGCATATTACATTATTTTGCGTTTTATGAAAAACGAAGAAGACAAACGAAGGTTTGAAGCCCATCAGGGAAGCAGAAAACTAGTTACTCCAATTCGACTTCAGGCTTATGAGCGAATAACCTTATTTCTGGAAAGACTAAGTCCGGAAACTCAAATTAGGAATCTTTCTCATCCAACCATGAAGGCTCATGAATTAAGAAACGATATGGTAAATTTAATTAAGGCTGAATTTGAGCATAATCTTGTGCAACAGGTTTATATGAGTGTAGAAGCATGGCAAATTGTTAAATCGGCTCAGGAAAATACAATAAAGTTAATAAATGAATGTGCAAAAGATATAAAACCTGAAGCACCTGCATTGGAACTGGGAAAAGAAATTATTGAGAGAGCTTTTGCAATGGAACAAGCTCCAAATCAGGTAGCTCTCGATTTTATTAAAAAGGAAGTAAGCAGGCTTTTTAATTATTAAGTAGAATTATTTAACCATAAATTTATTCACATCCTCAAAAAATTCTGTATAAACTTTTGCTCCTGAGGCTATTATTTCTTTTCCGAAAATGTAATTTCTTTTGCCTTTAAAATCTGAAACTTTTCCTCCTGCCTGCTCAACCAATAGTGCGCCGGCTGCAACATCCCAAGGGCTTAAGCTATATTCATAAAAAGCAGAAAACCTTCCGCAAGCAACATAAGCCAAATCGGTTGCAGCAGAACCAAGTCGTCTAACCCCATGAGAATTTCTCATAAAATAGTCGAGGGATTGCAAAAATTCAGGCATTCTCTTAAAATCGTAGTATGGAAAACCTGTTGAAATCAAACTATCTTCAACATGAGCTGTTTCGGATACTCTAATTTCATTACCGTTTAAAAATGCTTTTGAACCCTTCCATGCATAGAAACATTCGTGAAGACTAATTTCATAAACCACGCCAAGAACAACATCGTCATTTTCCAAAAGAGCAATGCTAATTGCAAATGGAGAAATTCCATGAATAAAATTTGTTGTTCCGTCAAGTGGATCAACAACCCAATTATAAACATTTCCAGCCTCAGTTGATGTGTTCTCTTCAACAATAAAACCGGCATTGGGAACTAAGTTCATTAATTTGTTTACAATACGCAATTCTGCTTCCTTATCAACATAAGTTACAAAGTCGTGAAGACCTTTAGATTCAATTATTTCAGTAGAAATTTTATCTTTTTCCTGCCTAATGAAACCACCAACTTCTCTGGCAATTTCCGTTACTTTATAACAGATGTTTTCTAAATCCATGAATTAGTGTTTTTATAATTTTTTAGCCTTTCCCTGTTCTTATAAAAATAAAAAATACCTACAATACCTATTATTATAGATAGGAATGAAACTATCTCAGCCTGAGTAATACTCATTCCAAATAAGTTGTATTCAATATTAACTCTTATTTTCTCAATCAAAAACCTTTCAAAACCCTGTAAAACCATAAAAATTGAAAACAACATTCCGGGTATTGAAATTCTTTTTCTTATGCTCCAAAGAAAGGTGAAAATAACAACCATCATTATTGTTTCATAAAGTGGGGTTGGGAATACAGGTTGTTCTAGAACGTTGCAATGAGTTCCGCCACAACTATGAATTGGAATTCCTTCATTATTAACGTTATGCGGATAATCGAAAGCCCATAACCAATCAGGAATCCAATCTAGCCAACCCGGCTTTGGAGAAGTGTTTACAATTCCCCAGCAGCCGTCGCCGGAAACCTGACAGCCAATTCTGCCAACACCATAAGCCAAAGCAACAGCCGGTGCGCCTGCATCTAGCATGTACAAAGGTTTAACACTATTTCGTTTTCCATATACCAAAAGAGCATAACCTCCAATTACCAAACCTCCGTAAAAGGCAAGATTATCAAATGAAAATAACTGTCCTATCGGGTCTCTTACAAATTCTTCCCAGGTTTCTAGATGTCCGAAAATTTTTGTGCCAAGAAGACCAAATATTGCAGCAACTATAAGAAAATTAGGTGTGAGTTGATATACTTGAAATTCCTGAATTACGTTTTTCGGTTTATCTAACTTCTGCTTTTGTTTTTCTCTATATTTCATAAATACAGAAAGTGCAGCACCCAATAATCCTCCTATAAAATTCCCATGTCCTAAAGAAAGAATAAAACCTTGAGGATCTTTTACTAAATCATCGTAATTAATTATTGCTTCCAAAAGTTTATAGCCTATTACAAACCCAATTATTCCTGCAATAAATAGTTCCTTTGAGCTTGCAGGCAGTCCTACTAGGGTCTTTTTTTCAATTTTCGGCAACAAACCCTGCTTTCCTTTTCTTTTAAATTCAAGCATTAAAATAAAACTTCCAACAATAAAAGCTAATGCTACCAAAAGTCCGTAACTCTGTATTGGAAGTGGAATATCAACACCAAACCAATCGCGCAGCATATCTGAAACAGTAGGATACATATAGAATTTTTAATTATCAGTTAATAATGCAAAGGTATATTATGAATTTAAAAATCATTCTTATTGTGAAATTATTTTACCAATAGCCTCTCTTTTTTCATTCATTTCAAGTAGTTCAACAAACAGAATTTCATTTTTTATGTTTCGGTTCGAAGGGCTTATTATTTTAATATAATTATCTGTATAGCCCTGATATTCATGGTTTTTATTTTTATTTTCGAAAAGCACCTTTCTTTTTTTTCCTAGGTTTTTCTCAATAAACTGTTTTTCTTTTTCTTCTGAAATAATGTGAAGGAGTTTACTTCTTTCTTTTGCAATTGTTGAACTTACTTTGCCGGGTAAATCTATTGCAACTGTATTTTTTCTTGGAGAATAGCTAAATACATGTATGTGGCTTAAAGGCAAACTCTTAACAAATTCAAGTCCATCTACAAAATCATCCTCCGTTTCGCCGGGAAATGCCGTAATTATATCTGTTCCAACCGATACAAAAGGAATTCTGTCTACTAATTTCAATGTAAGTTTCTCGAATAAATCTCTTTTGTATCTTCTTCTCATTAGACCCAAAATCTTATCGTTACCGGATTGAAGGGGTAAATGAAAATGAGGCAAGAGTTTTTCCGATGCAGCAAAAAGGTCAATTAGGTTATCTCCAACCAAATCGGGTTCAATTGAAGAGATTCTTATTCTTGGAATTTTAGATTTTTCTTCAAGTTTTTTAAGTAATTTGAATAGGCTTTCGGCATTTGATTTTCCAAAATCACCTATGTTTACACCCGTTAAAATTATTTCTTGAACCCCATTTTTATATATTTCTTCGGTTTGAGAAAAGATTTCTTCAATCGAGGAATTTCTGCTTTTCCCTCTGGCCAAAGGAATAGTACAGTATGCGCAATTGTAGTCGCAACCATCCTGAATTTTTACAAATGACCTTGTGCGCCCTCCAAGTGAAAATGAGGAATGAAAATCTTTTGTTTGCATTATCTCACATGAAGATACTATTTGCTCCTTATTTTGTTTTTTTTCAAGAAAATGTAACAAATTAAACTTTTCCTGATTTCCCAAAACAAGGCTTACACCGGGTATTTTTTTTATTTCTTCGTGCTTAAGTTGAGAATAGCAGCCAATTACAACAATTTCAGCATTTGGGTATTGTGTGTGAGTTTTCTTAATTAAATCCCTGCATTTTCTCTCTGCTTTTTCGGTCACCATACATGAGTTAATCACGTAAATATCAGCTTCTTGACTAAAGGTAACATGCTCAAAATTTGCCGGTTCAAAATCCCTTGAAATATTTGAAGTTTCAGAAAAATTCAATCTGCAACCCAATGTAAAAAATGCTATTTTTTGTTTTTCTTTCATCAAAAAGTTTTTGCAAAAGTATTGGTTTTTGAATAATTTGAGCAGATTTGTCTTTTCTTTTCTTAAAATAAGAAAACATGACTTTTATAAATGGAAATTATTCAATATTTTTACGAACCATAATTAATAACTAAAAAAAAATAAATATGAAGTACTATTATTTACTAATCTTGGCAATGGTTTTTGTGGTTGGATGTTCAGATAAGAAAGAATCCGATGATAATCAAAAGCCGTCAACTAAAAAATCAGAATTTACTATGTTTACTACCTTTTTGGGCGAACATCCTGCATCTTACGCAGAAGATGGCTCCGTTATTATGCCAAAATTCAATTTCACTGTAAGAATTGAAAAAGATAGTTTGTTTAGTCAACTTTACGGCGACCCTCAAATAGGTACAATGGCCTATAAAGTGGTTTCTGAAGACGATAACGAAATAGTAATTGAAGGTACTGCGGGGCATAATAATGCGGAAGAAATTCACAAATACACATTCGATAAAAAGACAGGTAATTTATTAATGCACCCTTTCGGTGAAGGTGATATAATTACTCTCAAACCACTTGACAGAGCAATTAAAGAAAAAGTAGATCAATACGCATCTTTTACTTTAACAACCGATGTTTCCAAATTAACCGAAAAGGAAAAACAGATGTTGCCATTGCTTTTTGAAGCTGCCAAAATAATGGATGAAATATACAAAATGCAAGTTTTTCACGGCAATTTCGATCAGTATCTTGCCTCCCTTAAAGACGAAAATCTAAAGAAGTTTTTTGAAATAAATTATGGTCCTTGGGAAAGATTGAACGATAATGTTTCTTTTCTGCCCGATTTTGGTGTAAAACCTGCCGGTTCAGCTTTTTATCCTGTTGATATGACGAAGGATGAATTTAACGCAATGTCCGATAAATCAAAATCCGGATTATACACAATAATTAGAAAAGAAGAAGGAAAACTTGTTGCTTATCCATATCATAAGTTTTTTGTAAGTCAGACACAAAAAGCAGCAGATTTGCTTCGCCAGGCGTCTTTGTTGGCTGAGGATGAAGGTCTTAAAAAGTATTTGGAATTACGTGCAGAAGCTTTGTTAACAGACGATTACCAAGATAGTGATGTAGCCTGGTTGGAGATGAAAACCAATACAATAGATTTTGTTATAGGACCAATAGAAACCTATGAAGATCAGTTGTTTGGAAGTAAGGCTGCTTATGAAGCCTTTATTTTGGTAAAAGATAAAGAATGGAGTAAAAAGCTTGAAAAATATACTGCCATGCTTCCTGAATTACAAAAACAATTGCCGGTGGAACAAAAATATAAATCTGAAGAGCCCGGAACAATGGGTAATGAGCTAAACGCTTACGATGTAGTTTTTTATGCAGGCGATTGTAACGCAGGTTCTAAAACAATTGCCATTAATTTACCAAACGATGAATGGGTAAGAGAAAATGTAGGTTCTAGAAAATTGCAATTGAAAAATGCTATGCAGGCAAAATTCGACAAAATTTTAATACCTATTGCCAACATTTTAATAGACGAATCGCAGAGAAAACACGTAAAGTTCGATGCATTTTTTGCCAATACAATGTTTCATGAAGTGGGACATGGTTTGGGGGCTAGTTATGTGGTTGGTAACAAAAAACTTACAGTAAGGGAGGCGCTCGGAGATTACTATACCTCAATTGAGGAAGGAAAAGCAGATATTTTGGGATTATATTGCATTGATAAGCTATATGAAATGGGTGAAATGGGCAAAGTTGATTTAATGGATTACTACGTAACGTTTATGGCAGGAATTTTCCGTTCGTCACGTTTTGGAGCTGCTTCTGCACATGGAAAAGCAAATATGATGAGATTTTACTATTTTGAAGCAAAAGAAGCTTTTGTTAGAGATCCTAAAACTGGAACTTATAAAGTGGATTTCGATAAGATGAGAACCGCTATGAACGAATTGGCAGAAAAAATTCTTGTTATTCAAGGAAATGGCGATTATAAAGCCGCTCAGGAATGGGTTTTGAGAGATGGAAAAATTGGAAAAGAATTACAGTCAGATTTAGATAAAGTTAATAATTCAAATATCCCTGTAGATATTGTTTTTGACCAAGGTGTCGAAAAATTAGGATTGTAAAATTTTAATAATAATAAAAGCGGGTTTTATCCCGCTTTTTTTTTGCTTTATCAAAAAAATAGTATTGTGTTGACTGACAATCTGTAAACAATTAATGTTTTATTAATAATAAAAGCAATTTTTACTTTGAAATCAACAAGTATTTTTATTACTTTTGTAGTTCGATAGAAAACAGAAATGAAGAAAACGATAATAATAAGTTTGATTTTTATCTTCTTTGCTACCTTAGTTACTGAGGCACAGAGGGGTAGTACCCGATGGAAAAGAATGAGATACGAGGTTGTTTATGGTCTTGGCGGTAGCAACTTTCTTGGTGAATTGGGTGGAGCAAATATGATAGGTACAGATTTTATTAGAGATTTGGAAATATCTCTTACCAGACCAATGGGAATGATTGGAATGAGATATAAAATTCTTGAGAATTTGGCAACCAAAGCATCTCTGCATTACGGATATGTAAAGGGCGATGATGCAAAAACGGAACAAATTCACAGAGAAAACAGAAATCTTCATTTCAGGTCTTCAATTATTGAGTTTTCAGCCCAGTTAGAATATTCTATTGTTAGGGAAAGGGTTGGGCATAGATATAATTTACGTAGAGTTAGAGGTATAAAAGGTTTTAAAACAAATACCTATGCTTTTGTTGGAGTTGGAGCTTTTTATTTTAATCCAAAAGCCAAATTAGGTGATGAGTGGTTTTCATTAAGACCTATGGGAACAGAGGGTCAAGGACTTATTCCAACAAGAAAAATGTATTCAAGAGTTCAGGTTTGTATTCCATTTGGAATTGGATTTAAATACGGACTTAACAGATTATGGAGTATTGGTCTTGAGTATGGAATTAGAAAAACTTTTACAGATTACATTGACGATGTTAGTTCATCTTATTACGACAACGCAGCCATACGTGCGGCAAATGGTGATATAGCAGGGTATTTTGCAGATCCAAGTTCGGGTCCGCCAAGCTGGACAATGGGCGGTCAGCAAAGAGGAGATTCAACCGATAAAGATACATACATGTTCGCAGTTATTAACCTTACTTATAAATTAAGAACCGACAGAAACGGACTTCCAAAGTTCCGTTAATAATAAATATTGTTTTTATGCGTTAAACAAAAACAAAAGAAAAATGAAAAGAATTTTATATATAAGCGTAATTTTAATGGTATTGTTACCATTAATAACAGAGGCACAAAAGTGGAAAAGAATTCGTTATGAAGCCATGTTCGGAATGGGTTTGTCGAATAGTTTTACAGATCTTGGTGGAGCCGATAGAGATGGAACTCATTTTATGAGGGATATGGAAATGAAAAAATCTCAGCCATTGTTTTTTTTAGGAGCCAGATATAAAATATTAGAAGTATTTGCAGTAAAATTAAATCTTAATTATACCTGGGTTGGCGCAAGTGATGAACTAACAAATTGGCCGGGCAGATTAAATAGAGGAATAACCTCTAAAAGTCCAATTTTTGAATTCTCTACCCAAGCTGAATATTCAATAACAAAAGAAAGATTTGGCAGTCGCTATACTTTTGCCAGATTAAGAAATATTAGAAATCTTAAGATTAATACCTATGTTTTTCTTGGAGTAGGAGGTGTATTCTTTGCTCCAAAAATTAGGGTAGATGGAGCATGGATATCGGCAAAGGATATTGACCCCGAAATGTATTCATCTATTGGAGATGCCGATTTTCACAAGCTTAATGTGGTAATACCCGTTGGAATTGGATTCAAATATGGAATTAACAGACTTTGGTCGCTAGGAATTGAGTTTACTGAAAGATTTACTACAACCGATCATTTGGAAGGATGGTCTGATAAATATTCAAGAGCAAACGATTCTTATGCTTTTATGCTTGTGCAGCTTTCTTATAAACTAAAAACAGCTAAAAACGGATTGCCTAAATTCTAAAAAATTGAATTTAACCAAATTTATATGCGTATTTTCTTTCTAGTTGTTATTCTTGCTATTTTTTCAAACTTGTCTATTTCCCAAATAAAAGGTGATTTGGGTGTTTACATTGGACAATCTTATTATTTGGGTGATATTAACACCTCAAAGCAGTTTTATAATTCAAACTTTGCACTGGGTGCAATTTACCGTCATCCTTACAGAGATACCAGATATGCTATTAGAGGTAGTCTTATTATGGGAACGCTGGCAGGTTCCGATACCGATTTCCCTAATCTTTACCAACAACAAAGAAATGCAGAGTTTAGTACTTCATTTTATGAATTTACCGGCCAAATAGAATTTAATTTTTTTCCTTACCGTCACGGCGATACCAAAAATAATAATAGTCCATACGTAGCTGCAGGATTATCGGTTCTTTATGCCGCAAATACTCCATTTCCTATTCAATTGGCAATACCTTTCGGTGTTGGATATAAATTCAATATATCGGAAAACGTTTCTGCCGGCCTTGAATGGGCATTTAGAAAAACTTTTACAGATCAAATCGATAATCTTACCGGATTCGACGATATTCCCATGATTAGCTCAACAAGACCATTTCGTCAGACCGGTTATATAAACGATAACGACTGGTATTCTGTTGCCGGATTGTTTATTACTTTTAAATTCCCAAGCAAATTTACAAAGTGCGATGCTTATGAATCTTACCAATAAGCCATTTTAATTAGAAATTACTTAGAGATATGTCCCTTAAACAACAATTAATAAAAGATAAATTGCCTAAGCATGTCGCAGTTATTATGGATGGAAACGGCAGATGGGCCAAGAAAAAAGGAAATATTAGAATATTTGGACATAAAAACGGTGTTAAAGCTGTAAGGGAAACTGTGGAAGCAGCAGCAGAAATGCAAATTGAATACTTAACTTTATATGCTTTCTCAACAGAAAATTGGAAAAGACCTAAAATGGAGGTCAATGCGCTGATGAGTCTGCTAATAAACTCCATTCATAACGAACTCGAGACACTAAATAAGAATAATATTCGTTTATTTGCAATTGGTAATATTAATCAACTACCTGCTAAGGTTCAAAAAGAATTATATCAGGCTATTGAAAATACATCGGGAAATACCGGGCTAACTTTGGTTTTAGCTCTAAGCTATAGTGGTAGATGGGAAATATTAAATGCTGTTAATCAATTATTAAATGATGTTAAAAACGGGAAAATTGAAGGTGATGAAATTGATAGTTCATTATTTAATGACTACCTTGCCACCGCAAAAATTCCAGATCCCGAGCTGCTTATTAGAACCAGTGGTGAATTCAGGATTTCAAATTTCTTGCTCTGGCAAATTGCTTATTCCGAATTGTATTTTACGGAAACGCTTTGGCCTGATTTTAGAAAAGAAGATTTCTTTAAGGCTCTGCTAGATTTTCAAAACAGAGAAAGAAGATTTGGAATGACAAGTGAACAATTGTAATTATTTAGCTTAATGATACGAATTTTATTTTTTATTTTCTTAATAGCTATAGCCCTGCAACCAAAGGCTCAGGAATCATCCGTATCGAATCTCGATGGAATAGATTATACTTCACCCAAAGAATATGAAATTGGAGGAATAACTATTTCAGGGGTTCAACATCTTGATCATAATGTATTAACTCATTTGTCGGGACTTAAAACAGGTGATAAAGTTACAGTTCCCGGTACAGATATTACCAATGCTGTAAAAAAACTTTGGAAACAAGATTTGTTTTCCAATGTAAAAATATCTGCAACAAAAATTATTGGGGACGTTATTTTTCTTGATATTTTTCTTGTTGAAAGACCCCGATTATCCAGGTTCTCTTTTACAGGCGTTAAAAGATCTGAAGCCGACGATTTAAGAGAACAAATAAAATTTGTAAAAGGTAAACCTATTACCGACAATGTACTAAATAACGCAAAAAATACAATAAAGGCTCATTTTGTTGATAAAGGCTATAGAAATGTTGAGGTAATAATAGAACAAATTGAAGATACACTACTTATTAATAACGTTATTCTAAATATTAAAATAAATCGCAATAGCAGAATAAAAATAAATGAAATAAAATTTGAGGGCAATACAAAAAACGATGAATATAAATTAGCTCTTAAGGAAGAAAATGTGGGTTTTGTAAAAAAAACTTTCTCTAAATCATCTTTCAACGACAAGAAGTTAAGGAGGAAAATGAAAGATACAAAACAAAAAACATGGTATAATATTTTTAAGACTTCAAAATTTATTGCCTCAAATTATAAAACCGATAAAGAAAATATTCTTGCAAAATATAATCAAAAAGGTTATAGAGATGCAAAGATAATTTTTGATACTGTTTACAATCACGATCTTAAGACCATAAATATAGAAATGAAGATTGATGAAGGAAAAAAATACTATTTTAGAAATATTACCTGGGTGGGAAATACCAAATACCCAAAAGAAAAACTTAACGACTTTCTTGGAATTAAAAAAGGAGATGTTTTTAATCAATCTACTCTTGATGAAAGATTGTTTATTGACCCCGACGGTGTAAGTTCTCTTTACCTTGACGATGGTTACCTAGCCTTTTCCGTTACTCCTGCTGAAATTAATGTAGAAAACGACTCTATTGATATTGAATTGAGAATGGTGGAAGGAAAACAATTCCGAATAAATAGCATAATTATTACCGGTAATTCTAAAACTAATGAACATGTAATAAGAAGAGAAATTCGCACTTTACCCGGAGAACTTTTTAGAAGATCTGAAATTATCCGTTCCCATAGAGAATTGGCTCAATTAAACTATTTCGACCCTGAAAAACTCGACGTAAAGCCAATTCCAAATATGAAAGACGGTACAGTAGATTTGGAATATGTGGTTGAAGAAAAAGCTTCCGACCAAATTGAACTTTCCGGTGGATGGGGTGCCGGAATGGTTGTTGGAACACTGGGCCTTTCTTTCAACAATTTCAGCGTAAAAAAGATTTTTAAAGGCTCTGCTTGGCGACCTTTGCCATCGGGCGACGGACAAAAATTAAGCTTAAGAGCCCAATCGTCTGGCCTATACTATCAGGCTTACAGCATGAGTTTTACAGAGCCTTGGTTGGGTGGAAAAAAACCTAATTCCTTAAGCTTTTCACTTTATCATACAAAACAATCAAATGGATATAAACGAATTGTTGAAGATACAATCAATCCATTATACAAAGCCATTCAAATATCCGGAATTTCTTTGGGAATTGGTACAAGAATGAAAAAGCCGGACGATTACTTTACTTTCTATGGAGAGGTTTTCTTTCAGAATTACAGCCTAAATAAATGGACCGGTTTCATCATAGATGAAGGAAATTCTAACAATATTGGTCTTAAACTACGATTGGGAAGATTTTCTTCAGGTCCTAATATGATTTTCCCTGTTATGGGATCGGATTTTTCTTTAACATGGGAACCAACTATTCCTTGGTATTGGTTGAAAACCAGCGTATTCAAGATCGAGGAACGAGAATATTGGAATAACGTTGATGCAACGGATTTAACCGACGCTGAACTAATTTATAAGCAAAATAGAGAACATTATAAATGGATTGAATATCATAAATGGACTTTTAAAGCATCTTGGTTTACTTCTTTGGCAAGAAAATTGCAAGATGAAACAAAAAGCGAGAAAACTCTGGTGCTTAATGCCAGAATAAACTTCGGTTTACTCTGTCCTTACAGCAAAGAGTGGGGATATTCTCCTTTCGAAGGTTACGAAGTTGGAGGAGACGGATTAGCAGGATATAACTTATACGGAAGAGAAATTGTTTCACTCAGGGGTTACGAAAACCGTTCTTTGACACCAAATATGGGGGCAAATTTCTATAACAAATATACTCTGGAAATGAGATATCCACTTTCTTTAAATCCAAATGCCACTCTTTATGCATTAGCTTTTTTGGAAGGTGGAAATGCTTGGTTTAATTTCAAGGATGTTAATCCTTTCGAAATCAAGCGTTCGGCAGGTTTGGGAGTTAGAATATTTTTACCTATGTTTGGAATGTTAGGAGTTGACTGGGGCTACGGATTCGATGAGGTTAGGATTAATAACGTATTGAACCCCAACGCTAATGGCAGTCAGTTCCACTTTGTTATTGGTCAACAATTTTAATAACTAATAAAAACTGAATATCATGAAAAAGATTGTAGCAAGTCTGGGCATTATGATTCTTATCGTAACTGCATCTATGGCACAAAAATTCGCTTATGTGGATTCCGATTACATACTTAAGAAAATTCCGGCGTACGAAGCTGCTCAAGCTCAGATCGACGAATTAGCGGTTGAATACCAAAAAGAAATCGAAACAGTTTATGCCGAAATAGATAAAATGTATAAGGATTTTCAGGCTGAAAAAGTGCTTCTTACAGAAGAAATGAAAACTAAAAGAGAAGACGAAATTATTAATAAAGAGAAAGAAGCTAAGGAAATGCAAAAGAAGAGATTTTCCCCAACTTCCGGAGATCTTTTTAAGAAACGTCAGGAACTTGTAAAACCTTTGCAAGATGAAGTATTTAATGCAGTTAAACAAATGGCTGAAGAAGGAGGTTATGCCATTATTTTCGATACTTCTAGCGGTTCTGCAAATATTCTGTTTACCGACCCAAAATACGACAAAAGCGACGAAATTTTGAAAAAATTGGGTTATAAAAATTAATTCTTACCTTTGCCAACTAAATTTAAAAAAATCTTTCTATGAACTTAATTTCAAGATTATCAATTCTGGTTTTTGTGCTAATGGTTTCTGTAAACCTAATGGCTCAAAAAGATAATAAATTCGGTCATATCGATTCAGGAAAACTTCTTTCTCTAATGCCCGAACGTGCCGAAGCTGAAAAGGCTATGCAAACTTATACAGCTCAGTTGGAAAATGAACTAAGCATTATGATGGAAGAATATGAGAAAATGGCTACTTATATTCAGCAAAACAAAGACCTTGATGAATTTCTTATGAACAAGAAAATGACTGAAATTCAAGAAATGGGACAGAAAATTGAACAGTACAGAATTGATGCTCAGCAAAGACTTCAGAAAAAACAAGAAGAGATACTTTCACCTATTATTGAAAAGGCTAAAAATGCTATTTCTGAAATTGCAAAAGAACAAGGTTATACTTACATTTTCGATACCAGTGTTGGAGTTCTGCTATACTGGCCAGAAAATTCAGACGACATACTTCCTGCGGTTAAGAAAAAACTAGGAATTGAATAATAAAATGAACCGGTTAACGCCGGTTTTTTTTTGCAAAAAACTTGCTATACTTAATCTCAATTGTTAATATTTTTGTTGAAAACACTAGATATATAAACGTCTCTAAACTTAGGCTTTTCAGTATCTTTGCAGCAAAATTTTTCCTTAATGATTGAACAATATTCAGAAGACAGTATAAAGACCCTCGATTGGAAGGAACATATACGCAGAAGACCCGGTATGTATATCGGAAAACTTGGCGATGGCTCCTCTCAGGATGATGGTATTTATATTCTGATTAAGGAAGTAATAGATAATTCCATTGACGAATTTGCAATGGGAAACGGAAGGGTTATTGATGTTAAAATTTCTGATAAAGAAGTTCTCGTAAGAGACCGTGGTCGTGGTATTCCGTTGGGAAAACTTGAGGATGTAGCTTCTAAAATGAACACCGGTGCTAAATACGATTCAAAAGTTTTTAAGAAATCTGTAGGACTTAATGGCGTGGGTATTAAGGCGGTAAATGCACTTTCAAAGCAATTTAATATTCGATCTTTTAGAGAAGGCGAGGTTAAAGAAATTCTTTTTTCTTGCGGTGAAATTGTTACTGATAGCCCCATTTGCAAAACTGTTGAAGAAAATGGCGTTGAAACAAAATTTACTCCAGACGACGAGGTGTTTGGTCATTTTAATTTCAATATGGAATACGTGGAAACAATGGTGAAAAACTATGTGTTTCTAAATGCAGGACTTTCTATATTACTTAACGGACAAAGATATTTTTCAAAAAATGGACTTGTAGACCTTCTCAACGAAAACATGTCTAGTGAAGGGCTATATCCCATAATTCATCTTATTGGTGAAGATATTGAAGTCGCTCTAACCCATGGAAATCAATACGGAGAAGAATACTATTCTTTTGTTAACGGACAGTTTACAAGTCAGGGTGGAACTCACCTTTTAGCCTATAAGGAAGCTGTTGTTAAGACTATTAGAGAATTCTATAAAAAAGATTTTGATGCCGCTGATATTCGTACTTCAATTATAACGGCAATAAGTATAAAGGTAGAAGAACCTGTTTTTGAGTCGCAAACCAAAACAAAACTAGGTTCCAAAGATATTGGCCCCAAAGGTCCCAGTGTAAGAAATTTTATTGTAGATTTTCTTAAAAATGAACTTGATAACTATTTACACAAAAATCCTGCAACTGCCGAAATACTTTTAAGAAAAATTCAAGATTCTGAAAAAGAAAGAAAGGCAATCTCAGGAATTCAAAAAATTGCAAGAGAAAGAGCAAAAAAAGCCAATTTACACAATAAAAAACTTCGAGATTGCAAAGTTCATTATAATTCCAATCACGAAAGAAAAACTGATACTACCATTTTTATTACAGAGGGCGATTCTGCAAGCGGTTCAATTACAAAATCAAGAGATGTTGCTACTCAGGCAGTTTTTAGCCTTAAAGGTAAACCGCTAAATTCTTACGGACTTACAAAAAAGATTGTTTACGAAAATGAAGAATTTAACCTTCTTCAGGCTGCTCTTAATATTGAAGAAGGAATAGATAATTTAAGATACAGACATGTGGTTATTGCTACTGATGCCGATGTTGACGGTATGCACATTCGCTTGCTGTTAATTACTTTTTTTCTACAATTCTTCCCGGATTTGGTTAGAAACGGCAATCTGTTTATTCTCCAAACCCCTCTTTTCAGAGTTAGAAACAAAAAAGAAACAGTTTATTGTTATTCCGATGCTGAAAGAATGGATGCAATAGAAAGATTAAAACCCAACCCTGAAATTACTAGATTTAAAGGTCTTGGTGAAATTAGTCCCGGAGAATTTAAGAATTTTATTGGTGAAGATATTCGTCTTGAGCCTGTTAAAATGAGAAAAGAAGATTCAATAAACAAAATGTTGGAATTCTATATGGGAAAGAATACCCCTGAAAGACAGGATTTTATTGTTGAAAACTTAAGAATTGAAGAAGAAATTGTATAATGAGTGAAGAAAGCGAAAATATGAACCAATTCGACGAATACGAATATCTGGATGAAGGTAATCCTGATGGAAATGCTGATGGAGACCGTCCCAGAATTACTTTGCTTTCGGGAATGTATAAGGATTGGTTTCTCGATTATGCTTCTTATGTAATTCTAGAACGTGCTGTACCTCATATTGATGATGGATTAAAGCCTGTACAAAGAAGAATTCTTCATTCAATGAAACGCTTAGAAGACGGGCGATACAACAAAGTAGCCAATATTATTGGTCATACTATGCAGTTTCATCCACATGGCGATGCTTCTATTGGCGATGCTTTGGTGCAACTTGGTCAGAAAGAACTTCTTATAGATCAGCAAGGTAACTGGGGTAACGTGCATACAGGAGATGGAAGTGCTGCTCCTCGTTATATTGAAGCCAGACTTTCGAAATTTGCTCTTGATGTTGTTTTTAACCCAAAAACTACTCAGTGGAAACCTTCATACGATGGCAGAAACAAAGAACCAATAGCTTTGCCGGTAAAATTTCCGCTGTTGTTGGCTCAGGGTGTTGAAGGTATTGCGGTTGGACTTGCTTCTAAAATTCTTCCTCATAATTTTTTGGAGCTGATAGATGCCTCAATAAATATTCTTCAGGGTAAGGAGTTTGAATTATTTCCCGATTTTCCAACAGCAGGACTGGTGGATGTTTCCAGATATAACGATGGAATTAGAGGGGGAGCTGTAAAAGTTAGGGCAAAAATTGATAAGCTGGATAAAAAAACTTTAGTTATTACCGAACTGCCTTTCGGAAGAACCACAGGAACGTTAATTGAATCAATTATTAGAGCAAACGAAAAGGGGAAAATTAAAATTAGAAAGATTGATGATAATACTGCAGAAAACGTAGAAATTTTGGTTCATCTTGCCCCCGGAGTCTCATCAGATAAAACTATTGATGCACTTTATGCTTTTACAGATTGTGAATTATCTATTTCACCCAACTGCTGCGTTATTGAGCACGATAAACCCAGATTTATTGGTGTTTCCGAAATTCTAAAACACAACACAAATCATACTCTGGAATTGCTAAAGCTGGAATTGCAGATACGTATGTCGGAGCTCGAAGAAGACTGGCACTTCTCGTCTTTGGAAAAGATTTTTATTGAAAAACGTATTTATAGAGATATTGAAGAATGTGAAACCTGGGAAGCAATTATTACTGCAATTGACGATGGTTTAAAACCTTACAAAAAACTGTTCCGCAGGGAAATTACTGAAGAAGATATTACAAAATTAACAGAAATTAGAATTAAACGTATTTCAAAATTCGATGCTTTTAAGGCCGATGAACATATTAAAGGCATTGAAACAGAAATGGAAGAGGTTCAAAATCATTTAGATAATATTGTTGATTTTACTATAAACTATTTCATTCAAATTAGAAAAAAACATGGTGCCGCAAAAGAAAGAAGAACCGAAATAAGAAATTTTGATACCATTGTTGCCTCCAAAGTTGTTGTGGCTAACGAAAAACTTTATGTTGACCGTAAGGAAGGCTTTTTTGGCATGGGGCTTAAGAAAGAAGAATTTGTATGCGAATGTTCCGATATTGACGATATTATTGTATTTCTGAAAAATGGAAAATTTATTGTTAGTAAGGTTTCTGATAAATCTTTCTTTGGAAAAGACATTCTTCATATTGATGTGTTTAAAAAGAATGACGACCGTACTATTTATAATGTAATTTACCGCGATGGTAAGGCAGGAAATGTTTTTATGAAACGTTTCCCGGTAACTTCCATTACCAGAGATAAAGAATACGACATTACCAAAGGAACCGAGGGCTCCAGAATATTATATTTCAGCGCAAATCCAAATGGTGAGGCTGAAGTTGTAAAGGTATGGCTGAAACCAAAACCAAAATTGCGAAGATTGATTCTTGAGCAGGATTTTAGCGAATTGGTAATTAAGGGTAGAAGTTCAATAGGTAACATTTTAACTAAAAACGAAGTTCATAAAATTTCCCTAAAAGAACAAGGTGTTTCAACTCTAGGTGGTTTGCAAATTTGGTTCGATTGGGATGTTTTAAGACTTAACAACGATGAAAGAGGGGAGTATCTTGGTGAGTTTCACGGAGATGAAAAACTTCTGGTTATTACAAAATCAGGTAAGTTCCGAATGTCTTCTTTCGAGCTTACAAACCATTACGAGGACGATTTGTTGAAAATTGAAAAATTTAACCCCAATAAAATCTTTACCGTACTGTTTTTCGATGGAGAACAAGAATTTCAGTATTTAAAAAGGTTTCAATTCGAAAATACAGAGAAATTAAGCTCCTTTATAGGTGATAATGAAAAGTCGTATTTAATTGATTTAATCGAAGATAAGTATCCAATTTTGGAAGTTCAATTTGGAGGCAAACACAAAGATAGGACTCCGGAAAAAATTGATGCCGACGAATTTATTGCTGTTAAATCATTTAAGGCCAGAGGTAAAAGACTAAGTACTTTTGAGGTAAAAAATATTGTGTGGTTAGATCCAAAAGAAGTTGAGGAAGAAGAGGTTAAGGACTTAGAGGGGCTTGAAACAAGTGAAACAGAACTTGCAACAATGGACGAAAATTCAGTTGAGATTATCTCTGAAGATAATGATTATGAATTAGATGATGAAGAAAATGAAGAAGTTGTTGAAGAAGAAAAGTCTAAAGCAGAAGATGAAATAGAAGAGAAGTTGGAAACAACATCTAAAATGGAGTTTATTGATAAAGATGTAGAATTTATTATTGAGGACAAAAAAGATAAGCCCGAAAAGCCTGCTAAAGAGAAAAAGGAATTAAAACAAACTCCTAAGAAAGAAACAAAAAACCATAAACCGGGCGATATTTCTCAGATGAGTCTTTTCGACGATTAATTTAGGTTGGTTATTTCGAAAAGGGTAAATCTAGTTGTTCTTCATTCAAACCTTTAAAAATCCTGTTTTCTATTTCCTTAAAGCCGGTTTTGTCTGTGGTAAATTCTATCTTCCCATTATTCAAATATGAAATTTTGTCGCAAAGTCCGGTTAAACTCTCCATTATGTGGGAAGAAATTAGAATAATTTTTTGTCTGTGGGCAAGGTTTTCTAGAATTCGTTTTACAATTCTGTTGGTTTCTAAATCTAATCCATTAAAAGGCTCATCGAAAAGGAAAACCGGATTATCCATGCTTAGAATACCCATCAATCCTAGTTTTTTCTTCATTCCGGTGGAATAATTTTCAATTAGTTTGTTAACTGGAAGATTAAAAATCTTGTTCCATGCTGGTATGTCGAATTTTTTGTTTCTAATTTGAAAAATCTTTAGATATTCATTCCCGGTTATTCTGGAATAAAAGAATTGTTGGGTTTCAAGAAAGGTAATATTACTCTTTCCAATATTCTCGTTAAACAATAAAATTTCTCCCGATGTCTTGTTTACCGATCCGTAAATCGCATTGAATAGTGTTGTTTTTCCGGCACCATTCAGCCCTGCAATTCCATGACATTCACCCGGTTTAATTTCTAAGTCTAGATTTTTTATAACATCTTGGTTGCCATAAGATACCGATAGGTTTTTAATTGTAAGCATGCAAATATTTCTTTAAGTTTCTGGAAGCTTTCCCCGTATAATAAATTAACATAATTATTGGAAGTGGAGCAACATAAGGGATAAGAAAACAAATAAGAACAAAACCATTAATTAGCACATTCCTTTCTACAATAGTTGCGGGTTCGTAAACTGCATATTTAAAAATTATTGAAAAAGCCAGAGTAAAAATGCATACGGCAATTGCAAAAGCAAAGATATCGGCTTCATTTGGGTATAGGTATAAAAATTTAATAATTAAGGGGGAAATTAGAATTATTAGCATAAAAACAGCTTGAAAAATCTTTTTCAACAAAACCATATACGTATCGTAACCGTAATTTTGCAGCATTATTTCCGGTTCATTTTCGGTGTAGAACGAGCAGACAATAAAAGTAATAATAATTATTGCCACAGCCGGAGCCGGATTAATGTGCGAAAGCCATAAACCTCCTGCAAGGCATAATGCAATATAGACAGCTTTTCGCCTAAATCCCGATTTCCATTCTATGTTGCTTGAAGGAATAAAGGGTAAAGTCTTGAAAAAAGTAATTTGTCTGAAACTTATTGTAGTGTTCACCAGACTAATAGCAAGCGAAACTATTAACAATAGTAATGCATGAAAAGCAGAATCATAAAGAATTGAACAAAAGTAAACAGGCAATCCCAACAATAGGTATTCGGTTAGAAAAACAAAAAATGCCATACTACTTACTTTCCTAACAAATGCCTTATCTTTTCTTTGTAAGTGAATTGAAATAACAGAAGAAGCAAAACCAAAACTAATTAAATCGGCATAGAAAGCAAAATTGAAAAATTCGATTATGGCAAACAACAAATATCCGGTAAAACCTAATACAAAAAGAGCTCTTATCAGACCAATTTCAACAAGAATCCGAAATAGTTGTCTGAACCTCAGACTTTCTATGTATAAGAATAATTTCATTTCAAACTGTAAAGTTAATTGGTTTCTTTAATTGCCTACAAAAATAGAAGTTATAAAATCTTAAGAATTAATTTGATGATGAAATAACGAAATATGAATTATTTATTTAATTCCAAAAGACAAATTACAGGATAATGATCTGAATATTCAATTTCCCCTGTGGTATAGTTCCATGAGTCAAAATCTCTGCTGTATAAAATATAGTCTATCCTCTGAAATGGAATATTGCCATTGTAAGTTGCTCCTATACCTGCCCCCGATTTTTTAAAAGCATCATATAAATCTCCTTTCATTTTTCTATAAGCATAAGAAATTGGTGTGTCGTTAAAATCGCCGCATACAATTACCGGATAAGTACAGTTTTTAATATGTGTGGATATTTCATCTACCTCTCTTGCTCTGAACTTGTAGGCGGTACTTAGTTTTTTTACCATACCAAGATATTCTTCTTCCTCGAATTTTATTGCAATGCTATCAATTAAATTGTATTCTTCCTGCATAAATCTTATGGATTCGAGATGATTGTTGTAAACTCTTATTGTGTCGGTATTTATCAAAACATCAGTAAAAATACAAGAATTATTACTGAACGAAAAAGTTATTTCTCCTGAGTTAACAATTGGATATTTTGAAAAAGTAGCCTGTCCAAAATTGTTAGAGCTACTAATTGTATTTGAGTTATATATATGGTAAAAAGGTGTTTCTTGAATGCTGCAAATTGTGTCAAGGGAAATAAAGTCTTTCTTTCTTTCGTAATAAAATTCCTGATAGCAAATTATGTCAGCTTTTTCAATTTTAATAAAATCAAGCATAAAATCACGTTTTTTTCCATTGTTCTTCCAATCGTACAAGCTAAAATTTCTTACGTTGTATGTCATAAACTTAATAGTATTTCCTTTTTTTTCTTTTTTGGCTGAAAAATCTATTTGAAAAACATCGAAAAACCACGGAAGCGAAATAATTAAGATTAGAGTTGTAAAAAAAATAAGACTTCGGTTTCTTCTTAATATCCAAAAAATTGTTAAGACCAAATGTAGGAAGAAAATTATTGGGAAAGCTAAGCCAAAATAAGCCGGGTAAAGGAATTTTCTGGGGTCAATATATACAGAAAAACAAGAAATGACAAGTGAACCCGCAGTTATTGCAGTAATAAATACAATAAATATTTTCAGGAATTTTTTCAATTGCGATTACTCATGTTAAAAAGAAACTCTTTTTCTTCCTTACTAAGGGTGTCGTATCCCGATTGAGAAATCTTGTCAAGAATAACATCCATTTTTTTCTGCTTCTCCGCTTTCATCAAATTGTAATCGAAATCGTTTGTTGGAGCTTTGTAGGTTACTTTCATTTTTTTCCTTTTTCTCCTTTTTATGAGTTTATTGAAATTGCCAACAAAATTCCCCAACCCAAATGTAATATCTTTTCCTTTTTTATATTGAATCATATAGACATAACCTACAATTGCGCCACCTAAATGAGCTATTTTTCCTCCGGTATTGGAATTAAAATCAACCAATGTACCTAAAATTACACTTACCAATGCAATGTATTTAATTTTAACCGGTCCCAAAAACAATAAAAATAATTGTTGATTTGGAATTAATACTGCCGTGGCAACCACAATGGCATAAATTGCTCCCGAAGCCCCCAATGCAGAACCCATAGCGTATTTTTCGAATATTGGAAAGCTATTAAAAGAAGCAACATATAAAAGACTTCCAAAAATTCCTCCAAGTAAATATAATCCAAGAAGTTGCCTTCCTCCAATGTATACTATAAGCATTTTGCTGAACCAATAAAGCCACAATAAATTAAATAGAAAATGAAAAAAGTCGTAATGTGTAAAGATGCTCGTTATTACTGTCCAGGGTTTTTGCAATAACAATTCTGGATTTGACGGAATAGCCAGATTATTAATTACATAAGTCCAGAATCGGTAATTTGCCTCTTGCTCGTTTGAACTTCCAAGCATTATTGCAACAAAAACCAACCAAATAAGTAAAAATACACCTACATTGATGTAAATCAGCTTAGTAAGCATATTTCCTTTCTTAAAAGACTCTTTTATTTCATCAATAATACCTGCCATTTTTTTAATTTAATCTTTTGAATTTGTGTTTATTCCACAGCATTATTAGAATAAAGCCAAATAACATTCCTCCCAAATGTGCGAAATGCGCAACATTATCGTTGGCACTGTTATTTATTCCAAAGTAGAATTCGGCAATTCCATAAATAATTACAAAATATTTTGCTTTAATTGGAATTGGCGGAAAAAGCAGCATTAACTGGGTATTTGGAAACATCATTCCGAAAGCAAGCAGCAAGCCGAAAACTGCACCTGAGGCTCCAACCATGGGAGTATTATAAACGGCATACAATTCTCTCATCAAATCTAACTTTGCTGCACTTTCAATAATTGCACCTTTACTTATTGCACCATCATTTCCGATGGCCTCGTAAACAATCCTAATTTCTTCAGTTGTTAGAGAGGACATTAGATTACTTGCTTGGAAATAAGCAATAGCCATGTGTACCAAAGCAGCACCAATTCCTGTAATAAAATAGTAAATAAAGAATTTTTTGGGACCCCATACAGTTTCTATTGCCTGGCCAAACATGTACAAAGCAAACATATTAAAGAAAAGGTGCATAAAATCGCCGTGCAAAAACATATAAGTAATAAACTGCACCGGTTTAAAGCTTTCACTTGCAGGATAATACAGGCCTAGGTATCCATTTAGGTTAAAATCGTTTCTGCTCTGCATTACAATGGTTGCCAGAAAAAACAGCACATTAATAATAAGCAGGTTTTTTACAACCGGCGGTATACTTCCAAACCCTGATCTATATGAATTCATGCCTTTTCTTTTAAAAATAAAGCAACGAAATTATTTAATTTTTGGCAAAGATAAGAATTGATAAGGCATAAAAATGAATTTTAATTGTCTATTGTCTGCTTTTTAATATAATTGATTATTTTCGTGCTGTTAATTAAATCTTAAGAAATTGAAAAAAACTCGTCAACTATGGAGAAATGCTTTGCTGCTTTTATCCTTTTTGTCTGTTTTTTCCTTTTCAACTAAATCTCAGGACTACTCATTTAAACTGGAAAAGCCTGTTTCGGGTTCTTTTGTAAATTATTCAGGTGATAATCAGCATCAATCTGTTGGTAATAAAATTGATAAGCCTGTAAGGGTTTTAGTTACATCTAATGGTAAACCTATGCAGGGGATTCCTGTGAAATTTTCTTTTCTTGATGTGCCCGAAGGGAGTAAATCACATTATTTAATTGATAGTCAAGTTTATACAAATGCTAATGGAATAGCTGAAAATTATTTAGTATTGGGAGAAAAAGCAGGCGATTACGAAATTATTGCTTCAGTAAACAGCGAACTAATTGTTTATAAACTTCATGCTCGAAAGTCTGATTGGTGGTTAATGCTGTCAATAGGTCTTTTGGGTGGTTTGGCACTTTTTCTTTTCGGTATGCATCTTATGGGTGAGGGTTTGCAGAAATCCGCCGGAAGAAATATGCGTTCAATTCTTTCTACACTTACCAAAAACAGGTTTATGGGAGTTGGGGTAGGGGCTTTGGTTACCACAATTATTCAGAGTAGTAGCGCAACAACCGTGATGTTAGTGAGTTTTGTTAATTCAGGATTAATGAAATTTAATCGAACAATTGGTGTAATTCTAGGAGCTGCTATTGGAACTACTATTACCGCCCAACTAATTGCTTTTAAACTAACCGATTATTCCTTGCTTTTTATTGCTGTAGGATTTTCATTGCAGTTTTTTACAAAATCAGACGGACTTAAAAGCACTGGTCAGGCCATTTTGGGTTTTGGAATTTTGTTTTTTGGAATGGAGATAATGTCGGAATCAATGTCGCCGCTTCGTTTTTATGAACCTTTTATAGAATCTATTGTAAGACTTGAAAATCCTCTGTTGGGAGTTTTGGCCGGAGCAATTTTTACAGCTTTAGTGCAAAGTTCTTCGGCCTTTATAGGAATAATGATTGTTATTTCTATGCAGGGTTTGCTTAGTCTGGAAGCAGCCATTCCTTTGGTTTTTGGTGCAAATATTGGAACGGCTGTAACTGCTATTTTGGCAAGTATTAATACAAATGTTGAATCCAAGAAAGTTGCTCTGGCTCAAACAATTATTAAAATATCCGGTGTGGCAATTTTTGTAATGTGGATTCCTGTTTTTGCTGAATTTATTAAAGGGATATCTCCGGAAGTGCAATCAACCGACAATCTTAGTAAATTATCTGCTGAAGTGCCTCGTCAGATTGCCAATACACATACTGTTTTTAATATTGTACTTACTGCTATTTTCCTTCCAATTGTTGGTGTTTACGCAAAGTTTATTGATAGACTTTTACCTTCAAAGATAAAGGAAGATAAAAAAATGCAAACAAAATTTCTTGATAAACAAATTGTAGCAACTCCTGCCATTGCGTTAAATCTGGCAAAACAAGAAACTGTTAGAATGTGTAATGTTGTTCAGGATATGGTTAACGATATTTTGTTGGTTTTCTTTTTAAAAGATAAAAAGCTTCTAAAAGAAATTAAGGAAAAAGAGGAGCTAACAGATTATTTAAGAACAGAAATTAATTCATATCTAATAAATATTTCTCAAGCAAATATTCAGAAAGAAAGAGCTCAGGAAGCGTTTCAAATTATGTATACAATTAAGGAAATAGAACAAATTGGTGATATTGTTGCAACAAATTTGGGAAAAGAAGCCGAAAAATGGATAGAATCAGAAGCTGAATTTTCGGAAGCCGGTAAAAAAGAACTTGTTGATTATCATTTAAGAGCCCAAAAGCAAATTAGCAGAGCAATTGAGGTATTCAGAGATGTTAATTTGAAAAAGGCTCTTACAATGAAAGAAAAATTTAAGAAGTATAGCGCCATGGCTAACACATTCGATATGAGTCATTATAACCGTCTTTTCGATCAGGTTGGAAAATCTCTGGAAAGTTCAAAAACTCACCTTGAACTTATGGGTATGTTTAGGGCTATAACAAATCATGCAACAAATATTGCAAGGCTGTTTTTAGACCAGAAGGAAAAGTAGGGTGAGGCAATACAGGTTCAGATTTTTTTTAATCCTATTTCACACAATTTTAACTATTTTTGCAAAAAACATAATAATGGCACAATTAAGGAAATATAAAATTTTTGGTATTTTGCTCTTAACTGCACTTTTCTTGTCGGCATGCAAAGGGAATTCTGAAGAAAAAAAAGGTGAAGTTATTGATGAAGAAAAATTTATTGATATTCTTGTTGATGTTCATATTGCCGATGCTATTCTTTCTATTAATATCAATTATAATAATGCTGAATTATTTGTTCCCGAAAATTTCTACTTTCAGGTTTTAAATAATCATGGCATTTCCAGAGAAGATTTCGACCGATCTATTGAATACTATGCCGATGACCCGGCGGTTCTACAAAAGATTTATGAAAAAGTTAGTGAAAAAATCGGAATAAAAGAAAGTCAGATTAAAGGAGAAAAACCTTCTAATGAATATGGCGAAATAAATACCCAGCCCGATTCGGTTCCAATAATTCCCTAATTTCAAGGAATAAATATTATACTTGAATGAAAAAATTCTCTGCAAATTATGTCTTTCCCGTTAACAAACCCCCAATAAAAAACGGAATTGTAGTTGTTGATGATTCAGGTACAATTCTTGAAATAATAGACCAGGGAGAGAAATTCGAAGAAAAAGCAAATCTGGAACACCATAACGGAATAATTATTCCCGGTTTTGTCAATACCCATTGCCATTTGGAACTTTCGTATTTAAAGGGCAAGATTGAAGAAAAAAAAGGCATTTCTGAATTTATTGAAGGAGTACGAATAAACAGAGAGGAAGAAATTGAAAGAATAATCGAAGCTGCAAAAAAGTGGGATTCAATTATGTACGATTTTGGTATTGTTGCTGTTGGAGATATTTCAAATACTGAACTTAGCTTTAAAATAAAAGCAGAAAGCAAAATTTTTTATCACACATTTATTGAGGTTTTTGGAACAAACCAATTAAAGGCAGATGAAATAATTGAAAATGCTAACTCACTTTACCGGAAATCTAAAGAAGAATATAATCTTTCTAGCAGCCTAACTCCACATGCGGCTTACAGTCTTCATCCCGATTTGTTTTATAAATTGAATGAAAGTTTACAGAAATTTGACATTTTCTCTGTTCATCATCAGGAAAGCCTCCAAGAAATTGAACTTTTCGCTAAAATGCAAGGAAAGCTTTTGGAAAAAATACATTCCTGGGGAGCAAAACCTGAAACATGGTACAAAACACCATTATCTTCAACAGAAATAATTCTTAAAAATTTACCTCTCGACGGACATATTTTACTGGTTCACAATACATTTACAAGCAAGGATGAAGTAAATTCAACAATTAATAAAGCAAAAAATGTATTTTGGGTTTTTTGTCCTAATTCAAATATTTACATAGAAAACCAATTGCCAAATCCTGAAAATTTTCCACAAAAGGCAACAATAACAATAGGAACAGATAGTTTGGCTTCCAACAACAGGCTTTCGGTCCTTTCGGAAATAATTAGTTTGCAGGAATATTACCCTCAACTTTCTATAAATAAGCTAATTGAATATGCCACCCTTAACGGAGCAAAGGCTCTTAAAATGGCCCAAACATTTGGCAGTATTGAAAAAGGAAAAAAGCCCGGATTATTACTAATTGAAAATGTGGATTTGCAAAAAATGAAGCTGAAAAAAGAAAGTTGTGTAAGAAGATTGATTTAGAATTTTTTACGTAATTTTTTTTTGAAATCATTTTTCCGGAAAAAATAAAATCCAATATTATGCTGCAAATTATTCCCTATTCCTTTGCAGAAACTTAAAACAAAGTTAATTTTGGGAGAAAGATTTGAAGCATTTTTGCTATTTCAAAGCTTAATAGACAATTAAACAAGAACTTACATAAAAAGTTGCACTGTGAAAAAGAAATTCGATCCTTCAAAAAATTACGAGGCTAGTCTTAAAGCCATTGGTTATGTCCCCAGAAAAAAAGCGAAACAAAAGGATTACGACCGAATTGGTTTTATGTCGGGGCTGGAAGTCCACCAACAATTGCTTACTAAAAGAAAGTTGTTCTGCCGTTGCCCTGCGGGAATTTTTCACAGTCACGAAGACTACGATGCCGAGGTAATTCGTCACATGAGACCAACTCTGAGCGAACTTGGTGAGTACGACGGCACTGCACTTATGGAATTTAGAACTCGTAAGGAAATTACATATAGACTTAATAATCAGACTGCTTGTACTTACGAAGTTGACGATACTCCTCCGTTTAGAATTGACGATGAAGCATTGGAAATTGCTTTGGAAATTTCAATTCTTTCGAAACTGAATGTTGTTGGCGAGGTACATATTACCCGAAAACAATATCTCGACGGTAGTATTCCAACCGGATTCCAAAGAACTGCAATTCTTGGTGTTGAAGGAGAAATTCCACTTAAAAACAAAACTGTAAGACTTATTCAGCTTTCCATTGAAGAGGATTCTTGCAGGGAAATTTCAGATATTGGTCATAAACGAATTTACAAAACCGACCGACTAGGAATGCCTCTAATTGAGACAGTTACATATCCCGACATGGTTAATCCAAACGAAGTAATGGAAGCCTGCGATTATATAAGATTTTTGAACAGAAGCACAGGGAAAGTTAGAACAGGAATGGGTGCCGGTCGTCAGGATGTTAACGTAAGCTGCAAAGGTGGAACAAGGGTAGAAATTAAGGGAGTTGCACATACAAAATGGATTCCGGAACTTACTCATAACGAATGTTTTCGTCAGTGGGCTCTTTTGGCGATTAGAGAAGAATTAAACAAAAGAACCAATTCCAAAAAATGGAAGATGAAGCACGAAACTATTGATGCTTCTTTGTTTTCTTGTGAATTGCTGAAAAATGCAAAAGAATTGAATTACAAGGTTGTAGCAATAAATCTTCCCGAATTTCATGGATTGGTTTCACATTTTACTCAACCCGGAAAAATGTTTGCCAACGAATTCAGCGACCGCTTAAAAGTTATTGCCTGTCTTGAAAAACCAAATATTATTCATAGCGAAGAATTTGTTTCGCAACTAAAAGATTCTGAATGGGAAACTGTTAGAAAACTTCTAAAATCAGGCGAAAACGATGCCCAGATAATAATTTGGGGGCCTGAAGAAGATATTCCAACAGCTCTTGAAACCATTGAAGAAAGATGTATTATGGCTTTTGAAGGCGTTCCGAACGAAACAAGAAAATCTTTTATTGATGGCACAACAATTTTCGAAAGAGTGCTTCCGGGAGCCGACAGAATGTATCCCGACACCGATTCTCCTCCAATTCCACTGGAAAATTCGTATATTGAAAAACTAGGAAAAAATTTACCTATTGATGTTGTTGATAGATTTACTCAATTAACAAAATGGGGTGTTCCATCAGATTCATACACCTATATTCTAAAGAAAAACCTTGTTCCAATAATTGAAAAAATAGTTGATAAATTGAAATTCGACCCAAAAACAACAGGTATTTTCTTCGGACATTTTATGAAATATGTTGAAGGTCAGTATATTTCTACTTCCGACTTCAATTACGTAAGGGTTTACGAAATGTTTGAATTCATTAAAAAGGAAAAACTTGAACCCGAAATTGCCAGAGAAATGCTTCCGGTTGTTTACCAGCATCCTCAAATGGATTTCGACTCTGTTCTTACCATTATTCACTTCAAAAAACGAAGCAAAGACCAATTGTTAGCACCAATAGGTTTTCTTGTCGAAAAATTTAAAGAAACAGGACGAAAGCATACAAAAGAGAACCAAACCAACTGGGTTATGGGTCAGCTTCGCAAACAAGCTGTTGGTAATATTAGTCTTAAGGAACTTAGAAAGGAAGTCGAAAAAAACTAATTCAAAAAAAAAATTAAATCATGAGCGACGATATTTTTCAAGGATATAAGGGTGAAGCCCTGGAAATGCTAAAGAAGTACAATGTTAGAGTTTGGGGTCAGACCGAAATAGACACCACCAGAGGTCAGTTTAAAGGAACTGTTTTGCCAAGATCGGAAAATGATGACGATCAGCACATTGTGGTAAAAATAATTACAGGTTATAATATTGGAATAGATATTAAAACTGTAACCTCAATGAAAGAAACAGGCTATAAAAAAGCCAATTATCAAATTCCCGAAAAAGAATTTCCTTACACCCCCGGCCTTCCGAAAGTAAAGTTATTTGGAACCGGAGGTACTATTGCTTCCAGACTCGATTACAGAACAGGTGCTGTAATACCGGCCTTTTCTCCGGGCGAATTATACGGAGCAGTTCCTGAACTAGCCGATATTTGCAATCTGGAAACAGAGAAAGTATTTGCAGTATTCAGCGAAAACATGGGGCCATTTCAATATATGTCTTTGGCAAAAGCAATAAAAAAAGAAATAGAAAATGGAGTTGACGGAATAGTAATTGGTCACGGAACCGACACCCTTCACCATACCGGAGCGGCATTAACATTTATGGTTCAAAATTCGCCTGTACCAATAGTTTTAGTTGGTTCTCAGCGTTCTTCCGACAGACCAAGTTCCGATGCAGCCTTAAACCTAATGCACGCCATGAACACAGCAGGAAATTCTGATATAGCTGAAGTTATGGTATGTATGTTTGGACCAACATCCGATGAGTACGGACTTTTGCACAAAGGAACCAGAGTAAGAAAAATGCACTCATCTTATCGTTCGACCTTTAGAACCATTGGAGACATACCATTAGCCATGGTTGACAGGAAAAAAATAACACCTTTACACAAGACATACAAACACAGACGAAAAGACAGAAATGTGGATATTTATCCATTTTTCAACGATAAAGTAACAATGTTGTATTACTATCCGGGAATGAAGCCCGACACATTAGATTCGTTGGTAGATAACGGTTACAAAGGAATTATATGGGTAGGAACAGGCTTGGGACACGTAAACAAGGAAATGTATCCTGCAATAGAAAGAGCACATGCAAAAGGCGTTCACATGTTTATGACCTTACAGACAATTTGGGGTTACGTACACATGTTTGTTTACGATACCGGAAGAGACATGATGGCCAAGGGAATAATTCCGGCGGGCAATATGTTACCTGAAGTAGCCTTTATTAAGTTAGGATGGGTATTGGGACAGACCGATGATCCGGCAGAAGTAAAGAGAATGATGCTTACATCAATTAACGATGAAATAACTGAAAGAGAGCCATATAACGGCTACTTGGTATATCAGGGAGGAGTTCCTGAGGTAGAAGAATTTATACATAAATTTAGAAAATAGGGGAAGATATGAATTGATAGTTCGAGGTGGTAAATTTGCCATCAGCGAATAATCAAACTATCAAATAACAAACTATCACCAATACATAAAGGAGGAATGCCGGAGTGGTCGAACGGGGCGGTCTCGAAAACCGTTGTCCTGCTTGCGGGACCGGGGGTTCGAATCCCTCTTCCTCCGCAAACAAAAAGCCTGCCCGAAGGGGCGGGCTTTTTTTGTGCAAAAAGGCCAAAACTCGCTTTGAGAATTTTAACGCAAAAAAGACCGAACCAATGCGCCGGCATTTGTCAGGGTTTTTGTTTGCAGCCTCCCCCCCCCAACGAGATCATGTTAATAATCCCAAATTATAAATACAAGAGAGCTTTTAATCGAATTAGGGTTGCTATCACTCAATTCGTAAAATTCTCAGTTCAGTTCTTCTATTTAGCTGATGTGATATTTGCTTTTGTTCATCATTCTCAAGTGCATCAATATATTCCTTTGTAAGCAGATCTCCAACATTAAAAAATTGAAATCTTTCACAATCCTTTTCCATTATTGTATAGGGAATTTTTGAGCCATATCCCCTATAGGTAATATTTGAAATATTATTATTTTTTTCTAATATGTAAAAGACACAACTCCTAGCTCTCATAAGAGACAAAGTATCATTGGTAAAAGAAATAGGCCTGCAATCTGTATGAACTCCTAATTCAAATTGTATTTTTGGGTTTTTCATAATAAAAGCTCCAACAGAATCCAATTCAGAATAACTTTCCGGCCTAACACCTCCACCCCCACTTAGGTTAAAAAAAACATTATCTATCTGGCAAATAGAACATTCCTCATAGACAGTATCTGAAGGTGCAAAATATTTTACCGTATTTTGAGATTGACAATAAACAGACAAAAAAACAGTCAAAACAAATATTACTTTCATTGGAATAACGGGTTTTTTATAAAATTAGATATTTTTTCAATACAATCAAATCTCCAATTTAAATTTAGAATTCAACAATACTCTTTTTTCCCTTAATGATTCTCCTAAAACTTGCATTTAATCTGCGTAATTTGTAATGCGATTTATTGTTTTTTTGCCAATAAACCATAACATTAGCCATTATTAAAGTTTTTATAGTTAAGAATTTTGCAGTCAGTTTACACTGGCGTGAAATGGTAATTTTATAAGTTTGATTCAGAATCATCGCAAAATCAATATTAGAATATTGAAAAATGATTGACAGATTATACAGTATTTTAACAAATTTTGCTGCTAATGTGCCTGTTAGGTTCGAAAGATACCTATCAAAACAAAATTCCCATCTGGCTATTTGGATTTTTATATTAACAAACGCTAAGTTCCGATCATAAAGAACACCCCTCGAACAGTCAAAAAAAAATCACTATTTGTTCGATAAAATTTCAAAAGTAAGATATTTTAACAACTGCTTTCATAAATAGTTGATAATTAATAATTTTATTCGCAGCCTTCATGCCTAACAGTCTTTTTTTTTTTTTGGAAAACAGTAATTATATTGTAAATAATTTGTATTTTTGATAATCACAAAAATTATTAGTTATGTCAGTAAGAAGTATTATTTCAGCATTTTTCTTGTGTTCTTCAATCATTTCAGTTTCACAAGAGGCAGTAAGGGTTTATACTCTTGAAAAGAATATGTCAAAAAAAGTTGCTCACATTAATAACGAAAAAGGTGCAAAGGCGGGCAATGATACCATTTGGCATGAAGATTTTGGTGGCGGAATGCCCTCAGGATGGGAAAGTGTTGATGAAACCGGTAATAATTGGCTGTGGATCTGGTCAACACAAGAACCAACAAGTGCTTGGGATGTAGGCTCAGGGCCAATTAACTCTACTACAGGAGACAATGGTTTTCTTATTTATAATGCAGCAGAGTTTAGTGGTGGCACTATGCCATCCATGAATGCCTATTTTACAACCACATCAATAGATTGCTCCTCAGCTCCAACAGTAATCCTTAAGTTTGAACAAAGGTTTCGTTGGTGTTGCACAGAAGCAGCTTTTCTTGTTCAGGTAAGCTCTAATGATTTTGCTACATTTGAAGAGTTTGATGTTTCATATAACACGCCTGCAAATATAGTTACAGAAGATCCTGATTTAGTTGAATTGAATATCTCATCAATAGCAGCAAATCAATCAAATGTAAAAATTAGATTTCGTTGGACTACAGTTAGTCACTATTATTGGATGATTGATGATATTTTATTATCCACAGCCTATGACCATGACTTACAATTAACTGAAACTAATTTAGATTTTTTCTATACAAACGGAGGCTATTTTTCTGAGATTCCGGCTAATCAATCAGTTGAGATATTTACCTCCGGAATTGTAAGAAACTTTGGTTCAAACGATGAAACAAATTCTATATTTGGCTGCTCAATAAACGGTGGTGAAGAAAATTTGGCAAGTATTGCATTATTATTCCCATCTTTTGCGGTTGACACTTTGCAAACTAACAATTTTTATCCAACCAATACGGGCTCATATGAAATGGCCTTTTCAATTTTATCTGATAATACTGATGATAACCCGGTAAATAATTACGATACAGTTAATTTCCAACTTACTAATGGTTCTTATTCCCGTATTGAAGAAATTAATACTTCAATTGGAATTAGCAGTGTTTCTTCATTAGGAGACGGAGCTATTTTTGGAATAAATATTTTTGTTGCAAATGAGTTTCATGTTGATGAGGTCTCTGTCTTTGTAAGTCCTATTTCAGATGCATATGCTTCTATAAGAGCTGTTTTATTTGATGAAGATCAGGCTATTATTGCTACATCCGACTATCACGAAATTCAACCTTCTGAAATAGGTACTTGGGTAACTCTACCAATTAATTCAGGTTCAGGAAATATTCTGATTCCAGACCCCGGCTCAATTATGATGTATATTGCCGGGATTGAAATTTATGAAAACGGAGGAACTTTCTACATGGGAGCTGATAACACTTATAGACCAAATGCAATGAATACTTCTGTACTTTATCATCCGGATGATTTTACATGGTACTATTTACAAAAAACGCCGGCAATAAGGGTAAGTCAAGCATGTACAATAGATTTAACGTCAGATATTTCCAATGTATCTTGTTATGGGCATAATGATGGAACTATCTCAACTGAGGCATCAAGCGATAATCCCCCATTCTCTTATTCATGGTCAAATTTTTCTTCTAATAGTGTTATAGGCGAATTGTATGCCGGACTGTATTTACTCTCTGTTACTGATGCAAGCGGTTGTTTAAATACTTTTTCTTTCGAGGTATTGGAGCCTGCTGAACTATCAATGAGTATTATCGTAAATCCTGTTTCTGAATCAGGTTTCTGCAATGGAAACATAATAGCAAATGGTTTGGGAGGAATCTCACCGTATTATTATTTATGGGATGATTCTTCTACTGCAAATATTTTGAGTAATGTTTGTGAAGGTGCTCATTACATTACTATTACGGATGATAATGATTGTGTTTTCTCTTCGGGAATAACTATAGGAGTGCTTCCTGATGCCATCATAATCACTGATTCTCTTTACATCTTTGCCGATACCTGTTTCCTTTCATCATCAATGCCTGTTGATAGCGCCTATATTATTGATGTAATTGAAACGGCTTCAGGAATTGATATTGTTTGGATATTTTGGCAAGCGGGCTTATCAGATACAGCTTACTTTTCTTATAATGAGGAATTTGATTATGTAACATCTATGGTTTATCTCACAATAACCTGTTCAGAAGCTAAATCGGGTGAGGTATATTATTTTGCGGATTATTTTGATTTTTCTATTTTATTATCAAAGCCAGCAATTATTTATGAGGGATTCAATATTTATCCAAATCCTTCAAACGGAATAATAACTGTAGAACAAAAAGACATACCGGACATAGCAAATATCGTTATTATTGACAATATTGGTAACAAGGTGTTTGAAAAGCAAAATCTTACAACAAAAAACACTATCAATATATCCCATTTGTCAAAAGGCGTATATTATTTAATTCTTGAAACGGGAAACAAAAAATATAGAGAAAAAGTTGTTATTCAATAATTAAAAGAAATCGACCCATGCTAAAATGAAAGGTTTCGGCTTCACTTGGTTTCAAACCATTAATTTTGAGAAAGTAGTTCATGTAAATTATTTAAGAATTTTTTTTTCATCAATACAACATTCCAAACAGCCATAAAGGTATTCTCTTGGAATTGCCTGCTTCAATATGCAGTGCCAGATAAGCATTAGGAATTCCTCTTATTTGCTCATTAGTTTTTGAAGCTCCTCCTACTTCGAACACATAGGTATCGTCAACCATAAAATCGCCGTATTTCGCTGCTGAAATCGAATGTATTGCACTGAGTTGATTTATGAAAAATGTCTCTCTGACATTGCCAATATTGGCTTGTTTGGGCGAAAACATATAAATGAAATTAGTGTTATGAAGAAAGATTTTTTCAGGTTTTTTCAGGTAACTTATACCCTTTACCGAAGTTCTTAATAAATGCAATATTTGAGCATTCTGCATTATATCCAGTATTCTTAATATTGTATTCCTTGGTGCTTCAAGCTTTTCGGAAAGTTTGTTTATATTGGGGGTAAATGGAACCGACTCACTCAATACAAACAAAAGTTTTTTCATGGTTCTTGTTGTTGTATGTTGCAAATCCTCAAAAGGAGCAATGTCTGTTTCAATAACCAAATTTATTGTTTCCTGCAATTTCTGAAAATAGGTATTTTTTGATTCCAGGAAAAAAGGGTAATAGCCAAACTCAAGATAATTCTGAAAGTCTGTTTTATAGCTAAAAGTATCAAGTAAATCCGGCACTATTTCATGATGATTATTTAATATATCTACTAAGGATAAGGTAGGCAGATTAATGCCTTTTTGAAAACTGAGATATTCTCTGAAAGAAAGACCTTTCAAATAATATGTGGCTGCTCGGCGCGACAAATCTGCGTTCCCTTTAGAGATGTCCAATATTGAAGAACCTGTGGCAATAACTTGTATATCTTCATAATCGTCATAAAGCTGTTTTAAATCTTTTGACCACCATAAATACCTATGAACCTCATCAATAAGGAAAAGCCTATACCCATTCTTATATAATAAATCTACTGTTTCAACTAGCCTTTGAGTTTCAAAATAGAAATCATCCATACTCAAATAGATACCCTTTTCACTTGAATTGGATAGGTATTGCAAGATAAGGGTGGTTTTTCCCGCACCCCTATATCCTAAAATAACTATGAGCCGCTGAGTCCAATCAATTTGTTCAAACAAATATCTTTTTCTTTTATCGACTGCCAACTTAGATTTTCTCTCTGATTTTTCTATTAAAGTATTCATAACTGTTAAATTAAAAAAGCAAAAATACAAAATAGTTTCTACAAAAAGCAATTTGGCGATATGCTTTTTTCAAAAAGCAATAATATTTTTTACCTCACATATAAAGTTCTCCACAATATTAATTAGTCTTGGCAAGAAAACTACCCATTTTTATATGCAAAAAGCGACCCATCCTAAAATGAATCGCTTCGACCTAAGTAAGCAAACTTAGAAAAAAAGCCCTATATCAATACAACTCTTCTAGTTATTGAGCTGTTTTTGGTTTTTACTGAAATATGATATATTCCTTTTTCAAATGAGCTAATATCTATTTTACATTTGTTTTCATGGGCATTTAAAGTATAAACTGCCTGACCAATATTGTTAAACATTGTAATGTTCTCTAATTCATCTACTTCAACAAAAATATAATTACTTGCAGGCGAAGGATAAACATTAATTTTGGAAATTTCTGCAGGATTTATTTCGGTTACGGTTGACAAAGAGACTTTAGCAGCCTGAACAATTTCCTTAGTAGTTTCATGTTGAAGAAAGGCAACAAGCTCACAATTTTCTTTCACAAAATCTGCTTCCAACGAGAAGTTAATGGTAGTTTCAACCGATGATTCTGTAGCAAAATCAATTGCAGTACCTTCATAATTTGGATACATACCTCTGCAAACAAAATTAAGCTCCGGCTGCATCTGCCATACTTCAGGAATGTGCGATTCCGTTAAAATTGTGTGTAATCTAAAACCTGATTCAAAATATGGGGCAATTTCTTCTAAAGAGATAGTAGCTTGATAATCAAGTAATCCTGTTTGTGTACATTCAATAGAAATATTGTGAACAGATTGCACATTAATTCGTCCCTCGTAATAGGGTAAGAACTGATCGTAAATACTTTCAAACATATCGCCACCCAAGTGTTTTACTCCTCCATCAACCATTGTTGTAGGCCAACCAATCATTTCATAATATTCTGTTCTTGCATTGCCATCAAAAATTGTGTAATCATCATCTACATGATATTCAATTACAGCAACATCCAAACCGTTTGCAATCATTTCATCCACACCCAATGCAGCACCCTGACAATAACCACACCATGTGCCTGTGCCAATTTCATAAACTACAAAATTTCTTTCAACACCACCGGGAACCATTGGATTAACTGTATTTGAAGCGTGAGAATATCCTAGTCCCTCGTAATGAGCTCTAACACCATATTCGTAATTTCCCGGATAAACATGCAGGTCTTGATAGTTTTCTGTCATTAATCCATTACTTATTACGGCGTTGTTTCTCATAATTGAATATCCGCTAAAACCGCCGGAAACCGGAGCTTCCCATTCCAAACTAATATCTAAACCACTAAGTGAATAAGTTAAATTTAAAGGAGATTCAGGTGCTGAATATTCAGTAAAACTAAAATCATCAATGTAAGCAAGGGTAGTTTGGTCGCCTTCCATGCCATTCCAACCAAAAAAATCTATAACATCTAAAACTTTTGCACAACCGCTTCCAAAAACACCCTTCGAATACTGCCAACTCAATATTTCATTATCATCTAAATACAATGTA
This sequence comes from Bacteroidales bacterium, assembly GCA_016936815.1. Classification (GTDB taxonomy): domain Bacteria; phylum Bacteroidota; class Bacteroidia; order Bacteroidales; family GWF2-38-335; genus GWF2-38-335. The sequence goes on along the minus strand of JAFGXD010000114.1, from coordinate 6,310 downwards.
GCAAAATCGTCATCCAAATCTAAAACTACTTTTACATCTATCCACGTATCATGTAAAAATGCAAAACCCGAGGCTGCCAAACCACCTCCATCAACAGTTCCTGTTCCATCGGAATTAAAAAATACTTGCATGGCCCATTCGCTATCGTTGCCATCGAAATTACTTAGCAAATTAAAATAGCCAATGTTGCCGGTAACAACAAAAATATTGAAACTAAGAAGATATCTGCCTGATTCCAAGTCGTTAAAATGAATAATTAAATCGTTATCGTTTACAATTTTCACAGAATTATTGGCAGACGAACTTTGTTCATTGGAAACAATAGGATCTTCTGTTCCTCCTGTTGTGCCACTCCATGTAGAAAATGGTAATCCGATTTGACCTGCTACTCCGCTTCCTGAAATTGCAGCATCGAAATTTTCATTAATAATTATTGTTTGAGAATAACTTGAGATACTTACAAGTACAAACAAGCACAAAAAATAGACTTTTTTCATATTTATAAATTTTGATTGTTAATGTACTGTAAAAGTAGGCCTTACTAATAAACTGAAATTCATCAAAGCGGATGAAAAGGAATATTTCATCCGGGTTGGTGAAGACAAAAAGCTCCAATGGTATTTATTTTGACTCTGCTTAAGAAAAATTATTTACTAAAACTTTTTTATCATGAAAACAAAAATTTTAACCTCGCTAATACCTTGCATTTTTATTGCTATGCTTGGTTTTTCAAAAAGTGTATTTTCACAAGAATTAAATCTTAAATATGTTTTGAGCAAAGACATTAAATCTGTAAACGCTTATTCAGATGGATTTACACTCAAAGATGGTATTCTTGAAAACAATTTACTGTCGCTTACTTTTTTATACGGAGGTGGTTGTAAAGATCATTCCTTTTATCTTGTTAGTGATAAGGAAAATAAGATGCAAGACGAAGTAAAGTTCTTTATCTTTCACAATGCTAACAAAGATGCTTGCGATGCCTTAGTTAATAAAACCGGTATAATCAACTTGTCGGAAATTGAAGAAATTAATTATAAAGACCAGTTTGTAAGTATTTATGATTATAATACAAAAAAGAAATTAATAAGTCTTCGTCCCACTACAGTTGATCCTTCTTTAAGTATTGAAAATGAAAAAGAAAAGAATGATTCCAACCCTATTCAGACTTCCGCTAAAAATCTTAAATATATTCTAAACAAAGACCTAAAATCAGTTTCAAGCTTCAATGATGGATTTTCAATTCAAGATGCAACGCTTGATGGGAAATTTGTTAAGTTGACTGTAACCTACGGCGGCGGATGCACAAATCATGATTTTTATGTTGTTTGCGATACTGAAAATAAAAAGTTTCGCGATTGGACTTTATTTTTGTTCCATAATTCAAACAATGACGTTTGTCAGTCTATCGTTGTTCAGGATATTTACATTGAAATTTCGCAACTCGAATTGAAGGGTTTTGATAACTACCTTATTAGAATTCAAGATTTCGAAACTAAAAAGGATTTAATTAAAGTGGCTTATGGTGAAGATGAATCTCTTGAGGGCGATAGTAAATCAATAGGTAAAACAAAAATTGATAAGGAATCCCTGATTGGAAAAAACTGGTATTCAAATTCATTTTTAAGGTTTACTGCAATAGATAGAGTGGAACTAGTTGCAAAAGATAGACAGGAATTGGGATTCAACGGATACCTTACTAAATTCGACAAAAACAATCGCTTTGTATGCTCCTACATTGCACAATGTGGAAACGATTGCTTTTCCTCATATTACGGACGTTATGAAATTATTTCTGAAAATAGAATTGCAATTATGCCGGATTCCATAAGGTTTTTTCAAAAAGAGTATTGCAATAATGCTAAAGATGAAAACTATACGGGAGTAAAATTTTTGTGCGATATTAGTTTTGAGGATGGAAACAAAATGATTTTTAAAACTAATGCCAATTTGGGCATGGGGGAAAAGACTACTGAAAAAGAATATGAAATATTAGTTAATGAAAATTTTACTATTGAACTGGAATCCAATAAATCAACAGGTTACTCTTGGCAGTGGACAAACAAAAGCTCAGATAACTGCATAGAAGCTTCAAAATGGGATTATGTGGACGGAAAAACTGATGGTTCTTCCAATAAAGGAGTTCCCGGAAAGGAAGTTATTAGCTTTAAAGGTATTAAATCTGGCACTGCAACAATTACTCTTGAATATTGCAGAAAATCGGTAAAAAATTCAACTATAGAAACAAAAACTATTGTTGTGAAGGTAAAGGATAATAAGAAAGAGTATGAGATAGCTGTTAATGAAAATTTTACTATTGAACTGGAATCGAATAAATCAACAGGTTACTCTTGGCAGTGGACAAACAAAAGCTCAGATAACTGCATAGAAGCTTTAAAATGGGATTATGTGGACGGAAAAACTGATGGTTCTTCCAATAAAGGAGTTCCGGGAAAGGAAGTTATTAGCTTTAAAGGTATTAAGCCTGGCACTGCAACAATTACTCTTGAATATTGCAGAAAATCTGTAAAAAATTCAACTATAGAGACAAAAACTGTTATTGTGAAGGTTGTGGATAAAGTTAAAGATACCGGAAACAACGAAATCGGAATAAAAGGAGGCAATGATATTTTTGAAAAATTAACGAAAAATACTTGGATAGAAAAGGAAGAATCTATGGGTTCATGCTTTGTTTTTGTTATGTCTGAAAATGGCAAAATGAAAGCCTTAAGGCAAATTTACGGATCGGGATTACCTGTAATTGCAACTTATGTGTATGACGTGGAAATTAAAAACAACAATGTTATTCTGCATTATTCTAATAATATGAACAATGGAATTGACAATGTTAAGGCACAGGATGAAATACTGGTTTTCAACAAGCATTTGGAGTTAATAAGAAACGGTAAGTCGATGTCTAATAATGATGCAAAAACAATTCTGACTTTATGGAATGAACAGAAGAATGAATTAGTCTATATAGATTATAGGAAGTATGAGAGTTTAGCAATAAATGATAATGAGATTGTTATTGAGAGCGAAAAATACTTTCTAAATAGAAGATAATTGAATAATAAAATTTATTGGAATGAAAACAAAAACCCAAAATATGAGACCATTTAATGTATTAATAGCAACTTTAATTATTGCAACTTTTTCTTTAGTATTCTTTTCATGCAATTCTGAGGAGAAAGCAAATACTGACAGTAATAAACCTAAAGAAAAAACTAAAAAGGATAAACAAGATGATGAAGATACTGAAACCATTAGTAATTCAGGGTTTACTAAAATTCTCATGAATTTCAGCCTTTTTGAAAATACTGAGGCCTTTTGGAAGGAATATGAAGTTGAAATGGACAATGAAATAAAACAAAAATTATTTCTTGGTGATAAAAAACCAAAAAATGAAAAGTACCATAACGACGATAGATATTTGGATTCTTTACATCCGTTTCACTTAAACAATGACAACTTAATAGATTATATCTATTATGGCCATTCAGGAAGTGAAAGCAACTTTGTTGAAATTGCAATTGACAAAGGCGAAAAATTTGAAATAGTTTTTAGCGAGTTTGGTGATATTAAGAATATTTTAAGGGTAAACCCTGATTCGCCCTTAATTGTGTTTTTTGAGCAAAAAGGTTGCTGTGATATTAAGTGGAACTATTTACAACAACTAACACTTATTAAGGGTGCCGAAAATTTGGAAATTCAACAATCCGATAAAATCTTTTTCTACGCTAGAACTGAGTTTCCAAAAAAATATACCAACAATGAGTTTTTTACTATTCAGAAGGCGAATTGCAAACTTCGAACAAACTCGGGATTAACATCCAAATACGGGAAAGAAAATGATTTTGGCGAGTATCAAGAAGAAGCAAATGGGTATGCGCTTGCCACAGTTGTAGATGAGAAAGGAGAACGTTGGTGGTTTGTGGTAATGAATAATACCAGTTATTCTGTAATACTTGACAAGGCTGAGGTAATTACAGAGTTTAGGAAAAACACAAAATGGTGCGGTTGGATAAACAATGAGAATATGAGTTTTAAAGCTGAGGTTCTACTAGAACCTAAAAGAACACAAATAAATTAGAAATATCTTATGGTGTTTTTAAATCAAATACTCGACTAAATAATTAATAATAAAATAAAATTTAACAAAAATGAAAACAAAAAAAGCAAACTCTGATAAGGAGATTTTTCCTTTAGCTATTAACCTTTCAAAACGGATAATTTTAATACTTCTTAGTCTCGCTTTATATTTTGGAACTGCTTCAGCTCAAAATTCAGATAATAATCTTATCGATAATACAAGTATTACATCAGATAATCAGCAACCCCTTTCAGGTTCTGAATCAATCAATATGCCCGAAAATACAGACAGTACTTTTACCGACCCCAGGGATGGTAGCGAATATAAAATTGTAAAAATCGGTAATCAAATTTGGATGGCTGAAAACTTAAGATATTTACCTGAAGTTACAGATAATTATAAAAAATCAGCCAAGAAGCCTCTATATTATGTGTATGGTTTTACCGGCAAGAAAGTTGAGGAAGCAAAAAACACATCTAATTATGCTGATTATGGAGTATTATATAATTGGGTTGCTGCCAAAAGTGCCTGTCCTGAGGGATGGCATTTACCAAGTGTAATTGAGTGGCAACAGTTGATGATACAGTTAGGTGGTTTGGAAAATGCAGGCGGAAAACTTAAAGAAACAGCTAATAAACATTGGGTTGAGCCCAATTTAGGAGCAACAAATGAAACGAACTTTAGTGCCCTTCCAGGTGGTATTTTTCATACAACTGGACCAAAGGGTACCGCTCAATTTGTCTTTTTGAAGGAAAGCACCTTTTGGTGGAGCACTGATCAATTTCAATATGATATGAAAAACTCCCAAACTTATAATACAATTTATAGAGTTGATACTAAAGATGCTATCTTGTTCCCATTGTCTTTCAATACGCTTTGTGGTTTAAGTGTCAGATGCATTAAGAACGATGCGTCATATAAGCCGATAGATACAGAAACAGAAACAGAAACAAAAAAACCTAAAATGAAAAAGGCTTCAAAAAGACAAATTAAAAAGGCCTTGGGTGGATTAGAATTTTAGAAGATTTTTGCTCTAATAATTTATTGCAAAGTTAATTATAAACAGAGAAAAATTAATAATTATTAATAACCATTTAAATTCACAAGAATGAAAAAAGAAATATGTAAATTCAGAGCGTTGATAATCATTACATTAACAAATCTACTCATCTGTTCATCAATTTTCGCTCAATCACCCGAAAAAATCAGCTACCAAGCTGTAATTAGAAATTCGGACAATAATCTTGTAACAAATCAATCAATAGGTATGCAAATTAGCATCTTGCAAGGTGCAGCCGAAGGTAGCTCAGTATATACAGAAACTATAACTCCATTAACCAATGCCAACGGTTTAGTTAGTATTGAAATTGGAACAGGAACAACAAGCGACGATTTTTCTTCAATTGATTGGGCAAACGGTCCTTATTTCATTAAAACCGAAACAGACATTGAAGGCGGAACAAACTACACCATTAGTGGAATAAGTCAACTTTTGAGCGTTCCTTATGCCTTGCATGCTAAAACCGCTGAAACATTTACAGGAACTCTTATTGAAACCGATCCTGTTTTTAATGCATGGGATAAATCAACCGGAATTTCAATTTCCGAAAGTCAGATTACCGATTTGGGAACTTACCTTGAAAGTGAAAGCGATCCTGTTTTTAATGCATGGGACAAATCAACAGGTGTTTCAATTACCGAAAGTCAAATTTCAGATTTGGGAACTTACCTTGTAACGGAAGCTGATCCTGTTTTTAATGCATGGGACAAATCAACAGGTGTTTCAATTACCGAAAGTCAAATTTCAGATTTGGGAACTTACCTTGAAACGGAAGCTGATCCTGTATTTAGTGCATGGGACAAATCAACAGGTGTTTCAATTACCGAAAGTCAAATTTCAGATTTGGGAACTTACCTTGTAACAGAAACACAAAACCTTTCTGATGTAATTGCTGTAAATAATTTAGCAAATGGACAAATTAAAAATCTGAGTGATCCAACAGAAGTAAAGGATGCAACAACAAAATCTTATGTAGACACTATGATAATAAAATTTGGTTCAACATCTAGATTATTGGCTGGAGGCTTTTCTGCTTCTTTATTATTTGAATATGGACATTCAGCTTCTGAATTATTTGAATCAGGTACTAGTGTTTCCGAGTTAATTTCAATTGGAGTGGGGGTTTCTGAGCTTTTGGACATAGGAATAAGTGTTTC